>CAXTSD010000327.1:0-1200 GCA_964246775.1 uncultured Acetobacteraceae bacterium
GGGGGCGCGGGGGGGGGGGGGGGGGGGGCGGGGCGATCCGCGGGGGGGGGGGGGGGGCGCGCGCGTTCGGGTGCGGGGGGGTCGGCGGGGGGGGGGGCGCGTCGGCGCCGACGCTGAGGTGGCGCGCGAGGTGCGGCGGCAGGTGCAGGGTTTCCGGCTGAGCTTGTGGTGCGCCGATCCGGCGAGCCGGGATGCGGTCGCCGGCGTCGTTGATCTCGCCTTGGCGGCGCAGGATTTCATCGCGCTTGCCGATGGCAGCGTCGGGTGGCTGCGGTTTCAGACGACGTCGAGCTCGGACCGTGACGAGGAGGCCGAGCTGTACCGGCGCGACCTGGTCTACTCCGTCGAGTATCCGACGCTGCTGCGGGAGGCTCGGCCGACGATGCTGTTCGGTGATCTTGCTCATAACGAAACGACGATCCTCGTCTGATACTGTAACGACGATCCTCGTCTGACGGAGACAGCCAATCATGGAGACGGTTCTCGTCGTCATCCGGCCCTTTGCGGGGCGGGTGACGGGTGACGTGATCGAGGATGCGCAGGAAATCCGCGCGCTGCTTGTCGGCGAGCACGCGGACGCGCTGGTGCGCACGACGCAGAGGTCGACTGCAACCAACACGCGGGCGGGGGGCTGAGCGATGCCGATTGTGCAGCAAGGCAATGTCAACACGACGGCGCTCGTCGTGCCCGATCTCTATGTGCAGATCGTGCCGCCGCAGAACCTGGTGCTGAACGGCGTGCCGACCAACGTCGTCGGCGTCGTCGGCTCGGCGTCGTGGGGGCCGGTGAACCAGCCCGTCGTCGTCGCCACGATGGCGGACTACGCGGCGAGCTTCGGGCCGGTGATCGCGCGCAAGTTCGACATGGGCACGCAGGTTGCGACCGCGGTGCAGCAGGGGGCGCAGAATTACCGTTGCGTTCGCGTGACGGATGGCACCGATACGGCGGCGAACTACGCGCTGTTCTTTGCCGCCGGCGCCTATCCCGTGCTGCTCACGGCGCGCTACAGCGGCTCGACCGGCAACGCGATTGCGGTGACACTCGGCGCCGGGGCGCAAAACGGCAGCTGGCGGCTGACGCTGGCGCTGTCGGGGCAGACGCCGGAGGTGTTCGACAACATCGCCGCCCCCTCGCCGGCCGCGTTCTGGGCCAACCTCGTGAGCGTGGTCAATCTTGGCGGTGGCGCGATGCGCGGGCCGT
>CAXTSD010000327.1:1210-3183 GCA_964246775.1 uncultured Acetobacteraceae bacterium
GGGCGCCGCGGGGGCGGCCGCTCAGCCGGGCCGCGGCGCGGGGTGTGGCGCGGGCGACGCCGCCGAGCGCGGTCAGCGGGCAGACGCTGGCGGGCGGCACCGATGGCGCGAGCGGCGTCAACTCGGCGGCGCTGATCGGGCAGGATACGCTGCCGCGGCGCGGCATGTATGCGCTGCGCGGCCAGGGCTGCTCGGTCGCCCTGCTCGCCGACAGCGATGACAGCGGGCAGTGGACGACGCAGGCGGCGTTCGGATTGTCCGAGGGCGCCTACATGGTGCTGACCGGGCCGTCGGGCGACACCATCGCCAACGCGCTCGCGACCAAGGCGGCGTCCGGGCTCGACAGCTATGCGGCGAAATTGATGTTCGGCGACTGGATCTACTGGAACGACCAGGCGAACGGCATCATCCGGCTGGTGTCGCCGCAGGGCTTCGTCGCCGGCAGGCTCGGCAATCTGTCGCCCGAGCAGAGCTCGCTCAACAAGCCGGTCTACAGCGTGATCGGCTCGCAGCGCTCGGGCGCGCCTGGCTCGGCGCAGGTGACGACGTATTCCGACGCCGAGCTGCAGACGCTGTTCGGGGCGGGGATCGACGTGATCAGCAACCCGCAGCCCGGCGGCGCCTATTGGGGCGTGCGTTGCGGGCACAACGCCTCGAGCAATGCCGCGGTCAACGGCGACAACTACACGCGGCTGACCAACTTCGTCGCCGCGACGCTGGCGGCGGGGATGGGGCAGTATGTCGGCCGGGTGATCAATGCCGGGCTGTTCCAGAACATCCGCTCGACGCAGCTCGCCTATCTGCAGGGGCTGCTCGGCCAGGGCATACTCGGCAGCATCGACGGTTCGACGCCGTTCAGCGTGATCTGCGACCTCACCAACAATCCGGCGAGCCGCACCAGCCTCGGCTACGTGCAGTCGGACGCGCAGATCGTCTACCAGGGCATCAACGAGAAGTTCATCGTCAACATGGAGGGTGGACAGACCGTGCAAGTGCAGCGGCAGACCCTGCCGTCCGGCCAGGCGAGCTGAGGGAGAGCTGACAGATGGCGACCAATTCGTTTTCGCTTGGCCGGGACTGCCAACTTGTGGTGATCGGCCCGCTCGGACAGGTCAATCTCACGCACGTCACGAGCTTCGAGGCGCGCCAGCTCACGCATCCGGTGCGCGTCGACCGGCTTGACGGCGTGCAGCTCGCGGCCGAGCTGCCGAAGGGCTGGGAGGGCAGTTTCGAGGTGGAGCGCGGCTCGAGCGCGGTCGACGACTTCATCGCCGCCAACGAGCAGAGCTTCTACACCAGCGGGTCGGTGCAGACCGGAACGCTCTACCAGTACGTGACCGAGACCGACAGCTCGACCTCGACCTATCAGTTCAGCGGCGTGGTGTTCAAGCTGGCGAGCGCCGGCACCTGGAAGGGCGACAGCAGCGTGAAGCAGAAGCTCGAGTTTTTCGCCGCGCGCCGGCAGCGCGTCTGATGGACACGCCATCCTCGCGCATCATCTCGACGGCGAGCGCGACCGTCACCGTGACCGACGCCGAGGGGCGCGTGCTGACGATGCGGCGGCCCGCGGCACTCGACAAGCTGCGGCTGTTCAAGGCGGTCGGGCCGCTGCTGTCGCAAAACCAGCCTTACTTCGCGATGGCGATGCTGGCCGTCTCGGTGTGCGCGATCGACGGCGTGCCGATGCCGCCGCCGGTGACCGAGGCGCAGATCGAGGCGCTGGTGTCGCGGCTTGGCGACGCCGGGATCGCCGCCGCCGGGGCGGCGCTGCGCGAGGAGGTGGCGGAGACCTCCCTGGGAAACTGAGCCGGCACTCCGATCTGGTGGACCCGCTGTATCTGGTCCGGAACGGAGTGCCGTTTGACGTCGCGTTCTCGCTGCCACCCGAGGAACGCCTGACCTGGGTCGTCGCACTCGGCACGCTCGAGGGCCGCGACTACGACTGGTCGACACTGACCTGGAAGCAGCCGGAA
>CAXTSD010000328.1:0-3156 GCA_964246775.1 uncultured Acetobacteraceae bacterium
GCGCCACGCGCTCGATGCCGGGGTCACGCGCGTCGTCGCCGTCGCGCGCGAGGATAATTTCGGCTCGCGCATGGTGCTGGGCGGCATCGGCATGCGTATGTTCGGCTCGTTCAGCCGCCAAGGCACGCCGATGCTGGTCTACGAGACGGTCGCCGGCGGCGCCGCGGCGAAGGGCGGCAGGTTCGCCGTCGGCTGAGTGGTGGAACGGGTCAGGGCGTCGCTGCGGCTTGGCGCTGCATGCCGGCGATCAGCGCGTCGATGCTTTGTCCGTGCTGGCTGAGATAGCTTGTGTAGTCGCTGCGCTGGGTCAGACGCAGCGACGTGCCCTCCGCCACGACGTCGACCACCTTCGGCGCGCCGGAGGCGTCGCTCACCACCCACTGCACGTCCGCCGGGGCTGCCTCGGGGCGGCGCACGGTGGTGCTGACATAGGCGTCGGCGCCGCGCTGCTGCGTCTCGCCCATGGTGAAGCTCACGCCGGTGAACTCGCCGAGATGGCCGGTGATGCTGTTGACCAGCACCTGATGGAACAGGGCGACGAAGCGCTGCTGCTGGGCCGGCGTCGCCGCGTTCCAGTGGCTGCCGAGGCAGAAGCGGGCGATGGTGTTGACGTCGACCGAGCCGTCGATGATCGGCCGCAGCTGCCCGTGCTTCTGCGCGGCGCTGCCCGGTCCGTTGACGACGGCGACCAGGGCGTCGCCGAGGTGTTTGACCAGCGCGGTTGCCTGCTCGGTGTCGGCGCGGGCGGGAGCAAGGCCGGCGGTGAGCAGCGCCACGGCGGTAAGGCCGGCGAGCAGCGCGCGTCGACGTGCGGGCAAGGCGTTCGTCACTGACATGCAGGCGTGTCTTTCTCTTGTCATTGGCTGTACCAGTTCGGCACGGTCATGCGGTTGTCCTGCCGGGCATCCTCGATCACGGCGGCGCGATGCTGACGATACAGGCTGCGGAAGGTGGCATACGGGTCGAGCGCGGTGCGCTTGATGGTGGCGACGTCGTCGAGGGTGCGGCTGCGGCTGTCGACGATGCCGACGCCGTAGCGCGCCCAGTTCAGGGTCAGCAAGCCATAGCCGTGCGGGACGTAGTTGAACGGGTCGACGGCGGTGTCGATCGCGTAGCCCGCGGCCTCGCGCGGGCTTGACGGGCCGAGCACCGGCAGGAACAGGAACGGGCCTTCGGGCGCGCCCCACAGCGCCAGGGTGATGCCGAAATCGGTCGTGTGCGGCTTGTAGCCCCAGCCGTCGGCGACGTCGAAGATGCCGAGAACGCCGACGCTGCTGTTGATCAGGAAACGCATCAGGGTGTCGCCGGCGCGCCTCGATTTGGCCTGCGAAACGTCGTCGACCAGCAGCACCGGGCTCGACAGGTTGGCCAGCACGTTGTGTATGCCGCCGCGCACCGGGGTCGGCACCACATAGACGTAGGCGCGCGCGACGGGTGCGAGCGCGTAGGTGTCCAGCGTGTCATCGACGCGGTAGAACACGCGGTTGGTCGATTCGAGCGGATCGTTCGCCGTGTCCGCGCTCGCGTCGCCGCTGGCGGCAGGCTGACTGCCGGCACAGGCCGCGAGGCTGGCGGCGAGGCAGGCGGCCAGCAGGCGAGGCAGGTCCAGTCTCCTAGTCAATCTCCGGGCGCGCATCATACATCCTCGTCTCGGCATGGCGGCCAGGGGGAGGGCCACGCTCAGCTCCTGTCGCGCCGTCACCAGGCGTCCGTTTCGGGCGATCCCTTATCGTCTAGGCGGGCGGTACTACTATCATGTCCTCCGGCGAGGGCAACGCCGCGCCATTTCGCGTGGTTGCGTCGCGGGAAGGATCGCGCCCGCCATGCTTTGTCTTGCGTGACCGGCGGGCGATCGGAGAGAACAGGGCATGGATCAGATCGAAGCGGGCCGGATGGACGCGAGGGCAGGCAGCCACGGGGCGGCGGGCGCTCACGCCGCGACACTCGAGCGCTGGCTGACCGGGCCGCGCATCGCCGAGCTTCCGGCCGCCGGACAGACGCCGCCGGTGCTGTCGTTCGAGTTCTTCCCGCCGAAGACGGAAGCGCTCGAAGCCCAGCTCTGGGCCTGCGTACGCCGGCTCGAGCGGCTCGCTCCCTCCTTCGTCAGCGTCACCTACGGCGCCGGCGGCTCGACCCAGGCGCGCACCCACGCGACCGTCGCCCGCCTCGTCAGCGAGACCTCGCTCATCCCGGCGGCCCACCTCACCTGCGTCGGCGCCACCCGCGACGAGGTCGACGACGTGGCGCGCGACTACTGGCAGGCCGGCGTGCGCCACATCGTCGCCCTGCGCGGCGACGCGACGCCGGGCGAGGACTATGCGCCGCACCCCGGCGGCTACGCCTACGCCGCCGACCTCGTCGAGGGGCTGCGCCGCGTCGCCGATTTCGAGATCTCCGTCGCCGCCTACCCCGAGACCCATCCTGCCGCGCCCAGCGACCATCACGACCTCGATAACCTGAAGCGCAAGCTCGACGCCGGCGCGACGCGCGCGATCACCCAGTATTTCTTCGACACCGGCACCTATCTGCGGTTTCTCGACCGCTGTCTCGCCGCCGGCATCACCGCGCCGATCGTGCCCGGCATCATGCCGGTCACGAATTTCAGGCAGGCGGCCAAGTTCTCGGCGATGTGCGGCGCCAGCATTCCGCCCGGCATGGCGCGGCTGTTCGAAGGACTTGACGATGACCCGGAGACCCGCCGCATGGTCGCCGCCTACGCCGCCGCCGAGCAGGTGCGCCTGCTGCAGGCCAACGGCGTCGACGAGTTCCACTTCTACACGCTGAACCGGGCGGACCTGACCTACGCGATCGCGCACATCCTCGGGGTCCGGCCTCAGGCGGCGGCTTAGCGACTGATCGTTCAGGTCAGGTCATTGAGCGCCGGCTTGGGCCCTCAGTAGTAGTGCAGGCGGAGGCGTATGGTGGCGCCGGCGGGGGGCAGGGTGAAGGCGGCGTCTGCGAAGCGGGGCGGGCCGAATCGCATTCGGGCGTCGTTGGAAAAGCCGATGCCGTCTTCGGGCACGCCGAACAGGCCGCGGCGTATGTGGCCGCTGTCGGTCTCGTCCTGATAGGCCTGTGCTGCGTAGGTGCCGGGCGGCACGCCGCTCACGTTGATGCTGACCTCGCCGGGATGGGCGGTGACGCGGCCCTTATAGG
>CAXTSD010000329.1:0-653 GCA_964246775.1 uncultured Acetobacteraceae bacterium
GCCGCCGGCATGTCGGCGCAGTGCCCGGCCATGACGATGCGCCGCCCGAGCCCGAGCGCCTCGGCCTGGCGCGCGAGGCGCAGCACCGTCTGCTCGCGCCCCGCCATCACGCCGACGAACACCGCCGCCACGTCGCCGTCGCCGAGCAGCGCCAACGCCTCGATCAACACCGCATGACCCTTCCAGCGCGTGAGCCGGCCCGCCAGCATGACCACCCGCACGGCGGGATCGAGACGCCAGGCGTGGCGCAACGCCTCGACGCGCTCCGGCGCCACCGCGCCGGGATCAAACGCTGCGGTGTCGACGCCGCGCGGGATCACCCGCAGCCGGTCGGTGCCGACGTGATGCCGCGCGGCGATCTGGCGCGCGACGTAGTGGCTGATGGCGATCACCCGCTCCCCTCTCGACAGCACGCTGTTCCAGGCCCGCTTGCCCGGCCACTGCTCGCCATGCACGCCATGCCAGGTGGTGACGAAGCGAACCGGCGGAACCACGCGCGAGAGCGAGCGCCAGCCGAGCCACGCCGCCCAGGCCGGCGCGCGCGAGCGGGCGTGGATCAGCCGCACGCCCTCGCGCTTCGCCAGGCGTGCGATCAGCCGGGCGTTGGCGGCGATCCGCCACGGCGTCTTGGCCCATAGCGGCAGCTCGACATG
>CAXTSD010000329.1:663-3146 GCA_964246775.1 uncultured Acetobacteraceae bacterium
CCGCCGGCCGCCTCGATCTGGCGCACCAGCCGGCCGCCGCCGCTTGCGACCAGCGCCCGCCCGCCCGCCGCGGTGATCGCCTCGACCATCTCGAGCGTGCCACGCTCCACCCCGCCCGTCTGCAGCCTGGGCAGGACCTGCAGCACCACGAGGCGCGGATCGGTCGACATGCGCCATCATACCAGCGATTGTCGGCCGTGTCGTCGCCATGCCGCGAAGGAAAGCGTGCGGGCAGGGCTTTGCCTCTGGACTTGCTCGACCGCTCAGCCCTTAAAATCCGGCGCTCGATCCGCTATCCCGCGTCCATACGCCCGCCTGCCGGCGACCCGCTCGCGCGAGGGCGCCGCTATCGCATCCACGCTTGCCTGGCGTAATTGCTCGCAACATTGCATTTGCGCTAGTGAATAAAGCAACCCGTGCCAGGAGGCGTGCATGCTCGACGCGATCAACCCGGTCTACTCGGTGTCGGGTTTCGGCGTCGGCGTGCTGGTCGGCCTCACCGGCGTCGGCGGCGGCTCGCTGATGACGCCGCTGCTGGTGCTGCTGTTCGGCATCCATCCAGGCACCGCCGTCGGCACCGACCTGCTCTACGCCGCGCTCACCAAGAGCGTCGGCACGCTGGTGCACAATGCGCACCGCTCGGTGGACTGGCGGATCGTCGGCCGGCTCGCCGCCGGCAGCGTGCCGGCGACGGCGCTCACCATCATCGTCCTGGCCGAGACCGGCGGCGCCGAGGGTCACGGCAAGCTGATCTCCTCGGTGCTCGGCTGCGCCCTGCTGCTGACCGCGCTGTCGCTGTTCTTCCGCCGGCAGATCATGAACCTCGCCGCCCGGTTCGGCCCAGGCGAGCCGCGCCACCCGGCGGCGTGGACGGTCGCGGTCGGCGTCGCACTCGGGGTGCTGGTCAGCCTGTCCTCGGTCGGCGCCGGCGCGCTTGGCGTGACCGGGCTGATCCTGCTCTACCCGACCATCAGCACGGTCCGCCTGGTCGGCTCGGACATCGCGCATGCGGTGCCGCTCACCCTGCTCGCCGGGCTCGGCCACTGGTATCTCGGCTCCGTCAACCTGCCCTTGCTGGGCTCGCTGCTGGTCGGCTCCATTCCCGGCATCATACTCGGCAGCCTGCTCGCCGCGCGCGTGCCGGACGCGGTGCTGCGGCCGATCCTCGCCTGCACCCTGCTGCTGGTCGGCGGCCGCCTCGTTGCCTGACACAAGCCGCCTCGACCGCGGCGACGGCGTCCGCCTCGCCTACCGGCTCGACGCCGCGGGCGGCGCAGGCACCCCGACTTTGGTGTTCCTGCCCGGCCTCAACAGCGACATGACGGGCGACAAGGCGACCGCGCTCGCCGCCCACGCCGCCCGGCGCGGCGCCGCCATGCTGCGGCTCGACTATTCCGGCCACGGGCAAAGCGACGGCCGGTTCGAGGACGGCACGATCGGGCGTTGGACCGCCGACGCGCTGCTGCTCATCGACCGGCTGACGACGGGTCCGCTGGTCGTCGTCGGCTCCTCGATGGGCGGCTGGATCGCGATGCTCGTCGCCCTCGCCCGGCCAGAGCGCGTCGCCGCCCTGGTCGGCATCGCCGCCGCGCCCGACTTCACCGAGCAGATCTGGGCCAGGCTCGACCAGCCGACGCAAGCGCGCCTGCTCGCGACCGGCGCGATCACGCTCGCCGATCCCGACGGCCCGGAGCTGCCGATCAGCCGCGCGCTGATCGAGGACGGGCGCACGCACTGCCTGCTGGCGAGCGCGATCCCGATCAGCTGCCCGGTGCGGCTGCTGCACGGCCAGCGCGACGGGCAAGTCCCGTGGCGGACCGCGCTCAGCCTCGCCGGGCAACTCGCCGGCGCCGACGTGCGGCTGACGCTCATCAAGGACGGCGAGCACCGGCTGTCCCGGCCGGCCGACCTCGCGCTGCTGCTGGCGACGGTCGATCCGCTGCTCGACAGCGTGGCGTCAGACCCCGAGGCGTCAGGCCCCGAGCCGTCAGGTCCCGCTGGCGGCTTCCTCGCCGAGGATGCCGCGTAGCCCCTCGCGAAAGCTCGGGTAGCGCCAGGCGATGCCGAGCGCCTCGCGCGTCGCCCGGCTCGAGACGCGCCGGTTGTCGGCCCAGAAGCTGCGGCCCATCGGGCTCATCGTCGCTTGAGCCTCCTCGAACGGCACCGCCGGCGGCAGCGCGCGGCCGAGCAGGCGCGCCGCCTCGGCGCTCACCGCGGCGCGCTCGGCCGGCTCGTCGTCGCACAGGTTGAACACCCGGACCCCGTCATCCGGCCTTGCGGGCAGTCCGGCCGCCAGCGGGCGGTCATCCGCCACCGGCCGCAGCATCGCCGCGAGCACCGCCTCGGCGATGTCGTCGCGATGGATGCGGCCGAAGGCGTGGCCCGGCTTGATCACCCGCCGGGCGGTGCCGGCCCGCACCTCGTCCAGCACCGAGCGGCCGGGGCCGTAGATCCCCGCCAGCCGGATCAGGTCGACCGCGCGC
>CAXTSD010000330.1:0-3137 GCA_964246775.1 uncultured Acetobacteraceae bacterium
GCGGGTTCGCCATCGCGTGGTCGGCCAGCCCGCCGAGCATAGCGACCAGCGTCGTCACCGTCGCCTCGTGCAGCGGCAGCGCGAGGACGCTGGCCGTTTCGGCCCGGTTCGCCGACAGGTTGCGCCGCGCCAGCGCCGCCATCTCGGCGTCGCGCTCGATGCCGACCAGGCGCAAGCTCGCCACCCGCGCCGCCAGGCAGAGCAGGCCGGCGCCGGCGCCGGTTCCGGCCTCGATGACGCGCTCGCCCTGTCGCGCCGGCACGGCGGCAGCCAGCAGCACGGGTTCGAGGCCGGTGCGGTAGCCCGCCACCGGCTGCTCGTAGCGCAGCCGGCCAGCCAGCAGGCTGCCCTCGCTCGTCTGCATCAGGCCTCGCCGGCCTCGCCCAGCACGCGTCGGGCCCGCGCCGCGTCATCCTCGTGCACCGCCAGCCGGCGGGGTATGGCGCCGATGCTGCCCTCGATCGCGCTCACATGCCCGTCAAGCACGATCGCCGCGATGCCGGCATCGCTGAGCAGCGCCACTAGAAAGCTCAACCGGACCAGATCGTTGCTCGTCGCGACGACGCGCATGCCATCTCCCTGTTCGCGCCCCGCCAGACAACGCTTCGGCGCGGCTGGCCTCGCGGCCGGCTCTGCCTTGACCCTGTTTCGAACGCGCCGATATGCTGGCCCGCCGAGCAGCGCGGACCGGCCGCGTCGAGCGGCCGCATTCGGCGGCGGGCGGCGCTCTCTCTATAGACCAGCGGAGACCTTCTTGGGCGCCCTTGCCAGCCTGCCGCCCGATCAGCTTGCCGAGGCGCAGCCGGGCGGAACGTCGCTGGCGGGACGCGAGGAGGATCCGCTCGCCCGCCTGCTCGGTCTGCTCGGCGACGACATGGAGCGCTGCAACCGCGTCATCGTCCAGAACATGGACAGCCAGGTTGCGCTCATTCCGCAACTCGCCGCGCACATCGTCGCCTCCGGCGGCAAGCGGCTGCGGCCGCTGCTGACGCTGGCCGCCGCCCGGCTGTGCGGCTACCGGCCGAGCGAGGGCGATGGCCGCCACGTCCATCTCGCCGCCTGCGTCGAGTTCATCCACACCGCCACCCTGCTGCACGACGACGTCGTCGACGAGAGCGCGCTGCGTCGCGGCAACGCCAGCGCCAACGCGCTGTTCGGCAACAAGGCGTCGGTGCTGGTCGGCGACTTCCTGTTCTCGCGCGCCTTCCAGCTGATGGTGCGGGACGGCTCGCTGCCGGTCCTCGCCATACTCTCCCACGCCGCCGCCACCATCGCTGAGGGCGAAGTGTTGCAGTTGTCGATCCAGAACGATCTGGCGACCAGCGAGGCGCAATACCTCGACATGATCAGCGGCAAGACCGCGGCGCTGTTCGCCGCCGCCTGCCGCGTCGGCGCCGTCGTCGCCGGCCGGCCGGCCGCAGACGAGCTGGCCTTGGCCGCCTATGGCAGCAATCTCGGCATCGCCTTCCAGCTCGTCGACGACGCGCTCGACTACGCCGCCGACCAGGCGACGCTTGGCAAGACCGTCGGCGACGATTTTCGCGAGGGCAAGATCACTCTGCCGGTGCTCGCCGCCTACCACGCCGGCAGCGCCGAGGAACGCGCCTTCTGGAGCCGCACCATCGAGGCGACCGAGCAGACCGAAGCCGACCTCGACGAGGCGTTCCGGCTGATCGGCAAGCACGACGGCATCGGCGCGACGCTCGCGCGGGCGACCGGCTATGCCGACGCGGCGAAGCGGGCCCTGGCCGGTTTCGCGCCCTCGACGCTGCTCGACAGCTTTCTCGAGATCGCGGATTTTACCGTCAGCCGGGTTCGGTAGCGGGAAGTAAGCAAGGAGTTCTTTTTCGAGAAAAAGAACCAAAAAGCTTTTGTTTATGAAGGTCCTGCCGCCGACGTGACGATGATCTAATAAGTAAAAGTTTTTTGCTACTTTTTTTCAAAAAAGTAGCTCTTTCTTGCCTAGACCTTAGCCGATCTGCCGGAACTCCGCGTTCCAGAGCCGGATCTGCGTCTGCACGGCGCGGTTCTCGTCGAGTATGCGGCCGTGATTGCGGGCGAGGCTTTCGGCGGCTTGCGCCATTGCGCGTATGACGCGCAGCGTGTTGTCGCCGGGCAGCGTGTGGGCGAGTGGCTTGCCCGCATAGGCGATCGGGTCGTCGGCGAGCTCGATGCCCTCATTCAGCCCGCCGATGAAGTCGCGATTGCCGAGGAGCTGCTCGGGGGCATCGCGCAGCAGCTCGAGAAACCGCGTGTAGTGGCCGCTGGCCGACTCAGGATGCGCCTCGGCGCCGCCGGCGAGCACCTTGATGCGCCCGATCACCGCCTTGGCGAGGAACTGCACGCCGGAGCGGGTGTGGTAGTGCGCGAGCCGGGCGCCGGGCAAGGCCGCCGCGCGTACGTCGCGCCCGGCGACGACGGCGCCGTGATTACCGTTCAGCACTTGCGCGCCCGGCAGGGTGGCGCGGAGAAACAGCTTGCGGATGCCCTGCGGCACCCGGATGCGGTGGCGCAGCCGGCGGGGAACCAGCAGGTCGGCGGCGTCGTCCTGCGCCGTCGTGTAGTAGTTGACCAGCGGCACGGTCACGCCTTCCTGGTCGGGCGGCACCGCGGCGAGCGCCTCGCGCAAGCTCTGGCCGGTGCCGCGGAGGGCGGGGCACTCGTCGGCGGCGCGGGAGCAGACCCAGTCGGCGCCGAGCGAGGCGGCCCGCTGATACAGCAAGGTGTTGTGCAGCTGCTCGCAAAACGTCACGCTCCGCACCGCCAGCAGGTCGAGCGTGTCCGGCGCCTCGTTTCGCAGCGCCTTGAGGATCGCCACGGTGCGGTCGTTGCTGCCGTTGTCGAGCAGTATGTGGCCGTCGAGATGGGCGGCGTGGTGGCGGACGAACGCCTCGACGATGTCCTCTTCGTTGAGTATGCGCGTGGCGGCGAGGATTTTCATTCGCCCGATCTTACCCCCGGCCGGCCTGGTTCCGCGCTAGGTTTGCTTCGTCAGCAGCAGCGGCGGCGCGGCGTCGGAGGCGCCGAGCAGCGGCGCCAGACGGTAGCCGCCGGCGCTGACGAGCAGGGCGGTCAGCGGCAGCTGCAGCGCTCGCGGCTCGCCGATCGCCGCCCAGGCAGCCGCGTCGTCGGCGAGC
>CAXTSD010000331.1:0-3135 GCA_964246775.1 uncultured Acetobacteraceae bacterium
CCTCCAGCCCGTCCGCCGCCGCGTCTCGCAGCGAGGCGAGGCAGGCGGCGAAGTCGCCGCCAGCGCCGGCCTGCCGCTCGAACGCCTCACGCGAGGGGGTGAGCACGTCGATCAGCGTCTTGTCGCCGACCTTGGCCTCGCCGAGATCGATGACCGAAGCCTCGCCGGCGCGCAGCATGGCGAGGCAGCCCTCGCGGTCGAGCTCGCGCCGGCCGTTAAGCACGTCCGACATCTCGGTGAACAACGAGCCGTAAAGCGGGCCCATCGAGCCGCCGATGTCGCCGAGCAGCGTGTCGCCGATGGTGGCAAAACCCTGCGCGAGGTCGAAATTCGTGTTTTCCAGCCGCTGCAGCACCAGGCGAAAGCCTTTCGCCATGTTGATGCCGTGGTCGCCGTCGCCGGTCGCGGCGTCGATCTCGGAAAGCCGGTCCTGGGCGGCGACGACGGCGCGGGCGATGTCGAGGGTGATCGGCGCGGCATCCGCCAAGGACACGGTCTGGGACACGGGATTGGGCATCGCTGTCGTTCCTCAGCCGGTGACGGTCAGGCCGATCGAGCGTGCCGGCGCCCCGAGCAGCCGGACGAGCTCGTCATCGAGCCGGGTCAGCGTCACCGAGACGCCCATCATCTCGAGCGAGGTAAAGTAGTCGCCGACATAGCGAAAGCGCGGCGTGATCTTGCGGGCGCGCAGCATCTCGTCGATGTGGCCATACAGCAAATAGAGTTCCATCAGCGGTGTGGCGCCGAGGCCGGACACAAGCACCGCGACGTCCTCACCCTCGAACGGCAGGTCGGCCAGTATCTTCTCGAGCATGACGCCGGCCATCTCGCGCGCCGGCGCCACCGGCAGCACCGCGATGCCGTGCTCGCCGTGGTGGCCGATGCCGATTTCCATCATGCCCTCCTCGATGGTGAAGTTGGGCTTGCCGTTGGCCGGGATCGTGCAGGCGGACAGGCCGATGCCGATCGAGCGGGTGTTGTCGATCGTCTTTCGCGCCGCCGCGATGACGGCGTCGAGATCGCCACCTTCGGCGGCGCGGGCGCCGCCCGCCTTCCACATCAGTATCTCGCCGGCGACGCCGCGCCGCTTGGCTGCCTCGTCCGCCGTCGCCGACGCGACGTCGTCATTCGCGACCACTGTCTCGATGCGTATGCCGTCCTTGGCGGCGAGCTTGGCCGCCATCTTCACGTTCATGTTGTCGCCGGCGTAGTTGCCGTACAGGCAGGCGACGCCGAGGCCCTGATCCGCCTCTCGGAACGCGGCGTGGAAACTCTTCGCGGTCGGCGAGGCGAACACCTCGCCGATGGCGACGGCGTCGAGCAGACCAGGGCCGACATAGCCCAGAAACGCCGGCTCGTGACCCGAACCGCCGCCGGTCACGACGCCGACCCGCGTCGTCCCGGCTCCCTGCAGGGAGGCTTGGCGGACGGCGCGCAACACCCGCGGATGGTCGGTCGCGACGAGCAGATCGGGATGCGCCGCGACGACGCCGGCGATGCTGTCCTCGGTCACCTGATCAGGGTCGTTGATCACTCGATTCACGCCGCGACATCCTCCTTGTTCAACAACGCGCGTATGCGGGCGAGGATTTCGGCGCGGATCTGGCGTCCGGCTTGGGCTGGTGCTGTCGGGCCTCGCCGAACTGGTCACCTCGCCGCCATCACGATGCCTCAATGCCTGAACAATTGTCAAATCCCTGATTGCTTGGACTCGGTTTGCCGCGAGGTTATCATCAGTTCGGCATGACGCGGCGAGGGTTCAACTGCCCGGTTGTTGCCCAAATCATCCGATTTCGACCCCAGCCCAGCCCAGGACCAAGCCACATCCAGACAAACACGCCGGAAATCGCCTTGGATTTGCTGAAAAGATGCTCACGAATGGGTGAATTGTGCAGTGCAGCTTCTGCAAGGGAAACCAAGTGATGACGAGTGCGGTCGGCACCGGGACGGCGCGCGACGAGCAGCGCGTGACGGTCGCCCCGCGCCCAACCCCGGCGACCGACCGGATGGCGGTCTAAGCGTCATGCAGAGAGCGATGCCCAAGGACAGTGCAAGGTCGGCCGAGCGCGAAGTGCGGGCCGAGACGCTGATCGAGATCGCCACCCTCTACTATTATGAGGACGTGACGCAGGAGGTGCTGTCGCAGCGCTTCTCGATGTCGCGGGCCAAGATCAGCCGGCTGCTGCGGCGCGCCCGCGAGGAAGGCCTGGTCGAGATCAGGGTGCACCAGCCCTCGACCGTCGGCGCCGAGTTCGCGCGCGAGTTCATCCGGCGCTTCAAGATCGACCGCCTGCTGGTCTCGGTCGATCACCGCGACCAGGACGCGCAGCGCCACGCGGTGGCGCGCATGGTCGCCGGACATCTGGAGCGCTCGCTGTCGGACGGCTCGATCGTCGCCGTCGGCATGGGGCGCAACGTCGCCGCGGTCGCCGACGCGCTGGTCCTGCCGCCGCGCGGCGGCGCCACCTTCGTCTGCGCCATCGGCGGCTCGCTGCGCGCCGGCGAATACATGAACCCCGACCACATCTGCCGGCGTCTGGCGACGCGCTTCGGCGGCGAGAGCGAGACGCTGTACGCGCCGGCGCTGGTGACCAATGCCGAGCTGCGCGCCGAGCTCTATCGCAACGACACCGTCAAGCTCACCCTCGACCGCGCGCGGCGCGCCGATTTCGCCCTGATCGGCATCGGCGACCTGTCCGAGGACAGCAACATGGTCCGCATGGGGTGGTTTTCGCCGCAGGAGATCGCCGAGGCGCGCCTGGCCGGCACCATCGGCGACACCATGGGTTACGACTTCATCGACATCCAGGGCAGACCGGCCGATACCGGCATGCAGGGGCGGGTGATCGGCCTGAACCGCGAGGACCTGGAACGCATCCCCGACGTCATCGCCATCGCCTCCGAGAACACCAAGGCCGCCGCCATCCTCGGGGCGCTGCGCACCGGCGCCATCAACACGTTGGCGACGTCGCTGACCAACGTCCACACCATACTGCGTCTGGACGAGGCCACCCGAATGCCGAACTCCGGGCCGCATCACCGGCGTTAGCCAAGGCAAGGAGCCTTGCCCCCATCTTTAACGGGGTCTGGGGTCCCCAGACCCCAGCGGCGACAGGGGAGCGGCCAGGCCCTGTT
>CAXTSD010000332.1:0-3124 GCA_964246775.1 uncultured Acetobacteraceae bacterium
CGCCGCTCGTCCGGGTGTCCGGGCTCGCCGGCTGCTGGTGCTACGGCACCCACGCCCGCGACAGCAGCCGGACGCGGCGCGCGCCCTCTGGCA
Source organism: uncultured Acetobacteraceae bacterium (assembly GCA_964246775.1). Classification (GTDB taxonomy): domain Bacteria; phylum Pseudomonadota; class Alphaproteobacteria; order Acetobacterales; family Acetobacteraceae; genus CAXMMR01. The sequence goes on from CAXTSD010000332.1 coordinate 94, forward strand.
GCCGGAAGCGGTGGCGCCCGCCCGACGCGTCGACGCACGCGAGGCGCCTGCCGTCGACCAGCAAGGCGAGGCCCGGATCGTCGGTGGTCGCGAGCCCGAACGCCTCGCGCGCCCGCGCCAGCAGCCTCGCCCGCCCCGCCTCGAGCCACGCACCATCCTCGACCAGCGGCGCGCAGCTCGGCTCCTGCCGCTTCGGCGCGAAGTCGGGATACAGCTCGAGCGCGTCACCGCCGCCGACGAAGGCAGCGCGGTTGCCGGTGTCGAGATAGCTCTCCGCCGCCAGCCCGTCGGCCAGCAGCACGTCGTGGCGCTCGAGCTCGACATGCCAGTAGGTCACCCGGTCCCACGCCTCCTGCGTGATCGAGGCGCCGTTGACCAGCCGGATCGCCTGGATCAGCACGCCGTCGACGAACAGCGCGTGGCCTGGGCTCACGCACAGGTCGCGGCAGGGCCGCCCTGGTCCGAACGCGCCGGCCAGTATGCGCACCGGCCGCACGCTGTCCGGACGCGGATGGGCGCCGAGGTCGAGCGGGCGATGGCCGATCCAGCGCACCGGAACAAATCCCTGTCCGAGCAGCGCCGCCACCTGATCGCCGACCCGCAGGTCCTCGACCGCGACCTCGCCGCGCGCGGTCAGGATGCGGGTGCCGGTGCAGAAGCACGGCGGCAGCGCGTTCGCCGTCGAGGTCGTGGTCAGCGCGTAGCTGCCGCCGCCGGTGGGGGTGATGACGAAATCGCTCGGTTTGTAGTTGCCGTTGAAGGTGATGTTGACGGTCTGCTCGGCGTCGAGCTTGAGCGACAGCACGTGCGTCGCCGTGTCGTAGCTGCCGGTGACCGGCGGCTGCGACAGGACGAACGGATACAAGATCGAAAAGGTGATGGCGTCGCCGGCGACGAAGCCGTTGACCGTCGGCGCGATCGGGGCGCCGGTCTGTACCGAACTGAGCGTGCCAACAACCTCGTCGATCACGTCGTGGACGATGCCGTTCGCGTCGTGGAAGTTGACGGTGAAGGTCGGCGCCGGGCCGTAGGCGGTGTTGAACGAGAGTTCGCCGCTGCTGACGTCGAACGTGCCGTAGGTCGAGGCGCCGAACGTCGCGATGGTGTCAGCCGGGTTGTCGCCGGGCGCGCCCGCCACGTCGAACGAGCCGGACCCGCGGTAGTTGGCGACCAGCGTGGATTTCGTGGTCAGCCCGGCGGCGCCGTTGAGGGTGATCGCGCCGTTGTTGAGAAACACCGGCGTCGCCTGCGTGTTGAGCGTGCCGGGGGTGGCGAAGCTGCTGCCGCCGTCGATGTTGAGCGTGGCGCCGGTCGCGTTGACGAAGTTGCCGTCGGCCGACGACCCTTGATCGAACAGGAACGCGCTGTTGTCCTGCACCGTGAACGTGCCGGCATTGGTGAAGGAACCGTCGAGCGCGGTGTTGTCCAACGTAGTGTAATGCACGTTGCCGGAGTTGCCGGGCGAACCGACGGTGATGGTTCCGTTGTTGATGAACTGGTCAAAACCCGACCACTGCGACTGCAACGGCCCGGTGATGTCGATCGCGCCGCCGGACGGCAGCGAGATGTTGTCGAAACGCAGCCCGGTGCCGCCGTTCACCGAGTTCAGCATGTAGGTGCCGGCGTAGAGCGCCGCGATGGTGCCCGCGGTGGCGGCATTCGCGTCCAGCGTGCCGTCGGTGTCCACCAGCGTGTCGCCGGCCGCGAACGGCGTGCCGTCGGTGTAATTCGTGGTGCCGTAGATGTAGCCGGAGGTTCCGAGAACCCAGTTGTGCGTCGTTGCCATCGGTCAGAACCCCCGGACAGATATCGGCGGCCGGTTGCCCTGCCCCGATTGGTTGGCGCTACGATGCTGGCTAGCAAGCCACACCACCGCCGACCACGCCTTTCCGGTTGCAGATGCACGGCGAGCGAAACAGCTCAAACAGGCGGCCATCCGCGGCCTGCTACTTTGCCGCGCGCGCCGCTGATGACAGCCGTCTCTCCGGAAGTTGGGTTCGTCTGCCGGGATTCTCGACTTCGACCTGTCGCATGGACGCGGCCGTCTTGCGGCTATCCGTTCGGCGCGACGTCATTGCTGAACGGATCGGCGCGACGTCATCGCTGAACGTGTTTTGCCATCAAGTTGCGGTAGGCATCGGCGTACCCGCGTGCCTCTGGGCCCAGATCCGCTTCAATCCTGCGCCATAGATCAAGACTGATTTCCTCTGATTGGTAAATCAGCCCCTCTATGAACCCGGTGGCTACGGCAGCCTCCATGTACTCGTCTCCAGACTTCAACTCGCGCTCGAGAGAGGCCAAAATAAACCTCCATTCCTGCAGGGGAACACTGTCAAAGTGCTCAGCGCGAATCTGACCAAAATAGCCCAACATACATAAAGGCAACGGGTCATCATTGTCGCGGAAACCGTCCAAGTAAGCGACGTCGCAATGCTCTGTCAGGAACTTAGATGTTGACAGTAGGGACTCTGAAAATCTCATCGCGGAGTCTCGGCTCATTTTTCCTCCAAGGCATTTGAACCGAAGGCGTTATAGTCCACCCTCGACGAGTTTCTGCTGGTCCTGCAGGAGGGAGAGCACAGGCGTCTTCGACTCGGTCGGGGTTGTGAGCCAAGTAGGCGTTCACGATCGCATGCACAAAGGGCAGTAGTTCCGCCCGCGTGTAAAACCTCTCAGGAGTGCCAAGCTGGACCTCATCTGGGTCCACAAAGGCACGAAACTTGGCAAATGGTGGCCAGTCCTCGTAGCCCGGTTTGTCATCGTCGGCGTCGCGACGGTCAAGATCCCAGCCAGGATCACCTCCAAGGCCACCAAATCCTGAGTTGTCAGGAAGTAAGAAAAACAGGTCCGATAATGCATTTTGGGTTGCGAGTGATTCTAAGCAGAACTTGACCGCTGCATCTCTGTCATTCTCGCCGTCGAAACCTCCGAACGCAGATATAAAATATGACATGAGAACCTCTAGGCATTGTGGATGGTCCCGCGGTCACGACCGTGACCGCCTGCTTGGCTTTCAGCCATCGCCGTCTAG
>CAXTSD010000333.1:0-3115 GCA_964246775.1 uncultured Acetobacteraceae bacterium
TTCGAGGCCTGGTCGGCGACGACCCCGGCCGAGCGCGCCGGCCTGTTGCTGCGCCTCGCCGACCGGATCGAGGCCGACGCGCCGGCGCTCGCCGACGTCGAGTGCGCCAATACCGGCAAGCCGCGCCACCTGTTCCTCGCCGACGAGGTCCCGGCGATCGCCGACTGCTTTCGCTTCTTCGCCGGCGCCGGCCGCACCGGCACCGGGCCGCTCGCCGGCGACTACCTGCGTGGCCACACCTCGATGGTGCGGCGCGACCCGGTCGGCGTGATCGCGCAGGTCGCGCCCTGGAACTACCCGCTGATGATGGCCGCCTGGAAGCTCGCCCCGGCGCTCGCCGCCGGCAACGCGGTGGTGATCAAGCCTTCGGAGCTGACGCCGCTGAGCCTGCTACACCTCGCCCCGACGCTCGCCGAGCTGTTCCCGCCCGGCGTGGTCAACATCGTGCACGGCGTCGGCGGCAGCGTCGGCCAGCGCCTCGTCGACCACCCGCGCGTCGACATGATCGGCCTGACCGGCGACATCGGCACCGGGCGCAAGATGATCGAGGCGGCGCGCGGCACGATCAAGCGCACGCATCTCGAGCTCGGCGGCAAGGCCCCGGTGATCGTGTTCGACGACGCCGACCTCGCCGCCGTCGTCGACGGCCTGCGCGCCTTCGGCTTCTACAATGCGGGCCAGGACTGCACCGCCGCCTGCCGCGTCTATGCCGGGCCAGGCATCTACGAGCGGCTGGTCGCCGACCTGTCGGGTGCCGCCGGCTCGCTGCGCCACGCCTTGGCGAACGACGAGCAGAACGAGATCGGTCCGCTGATCTCCGCCCGCCAGCAGAGCCGCGTCGCCGGCTTCGTCGACCGCGCCGCGGCGCTGCCGCATGTCGAGGTCGTGACCGGCGGCAGGCAGGGTCAGCAGGGCTTCTACTACGCGCCGACGGTGCTCGCGGGGGCTTCGCAGGACGACGAGATCGTGCGCCGCGAGGTGTTCGGGCCGGTGGTGACGATCACCCGCTTCCGCGACGTGGAGCAGGCGGTCGGCTGGGCCAACGATTCCGATTACGGCCTCGCCTCATCGGTGTGGTCGCGCGACGTCGCCCGCGCCATGGCGACCGCGGCGCGGCTCCGCTACGGCTGCACCTGGGTCAACTGCCACTTCATGCTGGCGAACGAGATGCCGCATGGCGGGCTGAAGCGGTCAGGCTACGGCAAGGATCTGTCCGGCCTGTCGCTCGAGGACTACACCGTCGCCCGCCACGTGATGGTCCGCCACGGTTGAGCGGCCGCGCCGAGCCCCGTCAAGGAGCAAGCCATGACCGCCGAACCGGTGCCGCAATCCGTTGACGACGACGTGGCCGTGCTGCACGGCATGGGTTACGCGCAGGAACTCTCGCGCCGGATGCGCGGGTTTTCCAACTTCGCCATCTCGTTCTCGATCATCTGCATACTCGCCGGCGGCATCACCTCGTTCCAGCTCGGCTATTCGACGCTCGGCGGGTTCGGCGTCGCGTGCGGCTGGATCGTCGGCGCGGTGTTCGCCTTCATCGTCGCCTGCTCGATGGCGCAGATCGCGTCGGCCTATCCGACGGCGGGCGGCCTCTATCACTGGTCGTCCATCCTCGGCGGCCGCGGCTGGGGCTGGGCGACGGCGTGGGTCAACCTGCTCGGCCTGATCTTCGTCATCGCCTCGGTCAATGTCGGCGTCTACCTGCTGTTCAACCAGCTCGTGCTCACCAACATCCTCCACCTCGACGTCTCGACCTGGGGGCTCGCGCAGCAGGCGATCGCCGTCGCGCTGATCGCGTTTTCCCAGGCGCTGTTCAATCATTTCGGCATCAGGCTGACGACGCGGCTGACCGACTTCGCCGGCTACCTGATACTCGTCACCGCCGCGGTGCTGACGCTCACCATGCTGGCCTCGATCGGCCATTTCGACGTCGGCCGGCTCACCGCGATCAGCAACTTCACCGGCGACCCGGGCGGCGGCGTGTTGCCGCGCACCGAAAACCTAACCTACGCCTTCATGCTGGCGCTGATCCTGCCGCTCTACACCATCACCGGCTTTGACGCCTCGGCGCACATCTCCGAGGAGACGATCGACGCGCGGCGGACTGTGCCAAGGAGCATGATCAACGCAGTGATCGTCTCCGCCCTGTTCGGCTTCGTCATGGTCTGCTCCTTCGTGCTCGCCATGCACGATCCGGCGGCCTCGGCCAAGGACGGCGCCAACGTGTTCTTCAACCTGCTCGCCGGGCTGCCGGCGCCGACGGCGCTGAAGGACGTGCTCTACGTCGCGATCGTCGTCGCCAACTACCTCTGCGCGCTCGCCGCCGTGACCTCGACCTCGCGCATGGTCTACGCCTTCGCCCGCGACGGCGGCCTGCCCGCCTCGCGCGTCTGGCGTCACGTGAGCCCAGCCTACCGGACGCCGACCAACGCGATCTGGCTGGTCGCGCTGCTCTCCTTTGCCGCGACCCTGTATTCGCCCGCCTTCGCCGCACTCGCCGCCGGCTGCGCGGTGTTCCTCTACATCTCGTACGCGATGCCGGTCGCCGCCGGCATCTTCGCCGAGGGCAGGAGCTGGACGAATTTCGGCCCGTTCCGCCTCGGCGCGGCGTCAAAGCCATTCGCCGTGATCACCACCCTCGGCACGCTCGTGCTGCTGTGGGTCGGCACCCGACCGCCGAACGACATACTCGACAACTACGCGCTCGCCCTGCTGGCGCTGCTCGTGATCGGCTGGTTCGCCCTCGAGCGCCGGCGCTTCGCCGGCCCGCCCGTCGGCCAGGCCATCGCCGGCCGCACGGCGGAGATCGCAGCGGAGGAACAGGCAGTCGCCGGCGACTGATCGAACCCCGTCGTCGGTCACCCGATCATCTCCGCGCAAAGGTTTGCGCGTGACGCGCGCCAGCGGCCGCTTGCCCTACCGGACCCGCACCTGCGCCCGGGCGACCGCGCCGTCGGCGTCCTGCACGGTGACGGTGTAGAAACCGGGGCTGCCCGGCGTCCATGCCGTGCTGCGGCTGGCGGGGATGGAGCGCAGGGCGCTGCCGTCGACGGCGAACACCAGCGGGCGGCGGCCGCCCATCGCCCGCAGCGGCACCGGGCCGTCGGCGGACAGG
>CAXTSD010000334.1:0-3107 GCA_964246775.1 uncultured Acetobacteraceae bacterium
CCGGCCGCGCCCGCGGCGCCTCCGCGGCGGTGCCGCTCGCGGCGATCCGCGGCGGGCGCGCCGGCACCGCCCCGGCCGGCGGCCACGAGGTCACGCCGGACAGCGTTCCCGCCTGAAGCGCGCATCTGGTCGCCGCCGGCGCGCCGGCGCGAGGGAGTTGAGAGCATGGCTGAGATCACCGCATCCCTGGTCAAGGAACTGCGCGACAAGACCGGCGCGGGCATGATGGACTGCAAGCGGGCGCTGTCCGAGACCGGTGGGCAGATGGAGGGCGCGGTCGACTGGCTGCGCAAGAAGGGCCTGTCGCAGGCGGCCAAGAAATCCGGCCGCGTCGCCGCCGAGGGCCTGATCGGCATCGCCTCAGGGCCCGGTCGCGCGGCGATCGTCGAGGTCAACGCCGAGACCGATTTCGTCGCCCGCAACGAGGGGTTCCAGAGCTTCGTCGCGACCGTGGCGCACGTCGCGCTCGGCGTCGGCGAGGATGTCGAGGCGATCAGGCAGGCGGCCTACCCCGGCGGATCGGGCCGCAGCGTCGCCGAGGAACTCACCGCCCTGATCGCGACCATCGGCGAGAACATGACGATACGCCGCGCGCGTGTGCTCAGCGTCGAAAGCGGCGTCGTCGCGAGCTACGTGCATCAGCCGCTGGCGCCGGGCTTGGGCAAGATCGGCGTGCTGGTGGCGCTCGAGGGCGGCTCCGAGCTCGACGCGCTCGAATTGCTCGGCCGGCAAGTCGGCATGCACGTGGCGGCGGCGAGGCCCGAGGCGCTAGACATCGACAGCGTCGATCCGGCGGCGCTCGAGCGCGAGCGCACGGTGCTGAGCGAGCAGGCCCGGGCGTCCGGCCGGCCGGACGCGATCATTGCGAAGATGATCGACGGGCGGATACGTAAGTACTACGAGGAGGTGGTGCTGCTCGAGCAGGTCTGGGTGCATGACGGCGAGAGCCGGGTGCGTGCCGTGGTCGGCAAATCCGGCGGCCGGCTCGCCGGCTTCGTGCGCTTCCAGCTTGGCGAGGGCATCGACCGGCCAACCGGTCCCGACTTCGCAGCCGAGGTCGCGGCGACCGCCGGCGTGCAGAGCGCCGCCCAATAAGGCGGCCCGTCGCCGGCGCGCAAGCCTTGTGGTGGGCACTGCGGCAGCCCTAGGCTGTGGTGGTAGCCCACTTTTTCGCGGACACCACATGACCGACGAGCCGGCCTATTCGCGCGTGCTGCTGAAGATCTCCGGCGAGGCCCTGATGGGCGAGCTCGAGTTCGGGCTCGACGCCGGCATGATCAGCCAGATCGCCCAGGACGTCGCCGACGTCGTCGCCTCCGGCATCCAGGTCTGCCTGGTGATCGGCGGCGGCAACATCTTTCGCGGTGTGAAGGTCGCCGCGGGCGGCATGGACCGGGCGCAGGCTGACTACATGGGCATGCTGGCGACGGTGATGAACGCGCTGGCGATGCAGAACGCGCTGGAAAAGCTCGACGTGCCGACGCGCGTGCAGTCGGCGATCCCGATGGCGACGGTGTGCGAGCCCTATGTGCGGCGTCGCGCCGAGCGCCACATGGAGAAGGGCAGGGTGGTGATCTTCGCCGCCGGCACCGGCAACCCGTTCTTCACCACCGACACCGCCGCCGCCCTGCGCGCCGCCGAGATGCATTGCGACGCGCTGCTGAAGGGCACCCAGGTCGACGGCGTCTACTCCGCCGATCCGCGCAAGGACGCCAACGCCACCCGCTACGCCGAGCTCACCTATCTCGAGGTGCTGTCGCGCGACCTCGCGGTGATGGATGCGGCGGCGATCAGCCTGGCGCGTGAGAACAGGCTGCCGATCATCGTGTTCAACATGCACGCCCCCGGCAGCTTCCATCAGGTGATGCGCCGCGAGGGCAAGTTCACCCGCATCGTCGAGCGCGCCTGACAGAGTTCCGATCAGCAACGCAAACCCATCCCGAGGAGATCCGAGTGCCGGCTGACCTCAACGCCCTGATCGAGGACCTGACCCGGCGCATGGACGGCGCGCTGGAGACGCTGCGGCGCGACTTCGGCGGCCTGCGCACCGGGCGCGCCAGCCCCGGCCTGCTCGAGCCGGTCAAGGTCGAGGCGTACGGCTCGGTGATGCCGATCACCCAGGTCGGCACCATCGGCGTGCCGGAGAGCCGGATGATCACCGTGCAGGTGTGGGACAAGACGCTGGTCGGCGCCGTCGAGCGGGCGGTGCGCGACAGCGGGCTCGGCCTCAATCCCTCGGCGGACGGCCAGATCGTGCGGGTGCCGATCCCGCAGCTGACCGCCGAGCGGCGCACCGAGCTCGCCCGCGCCGCCGGGCGCTACGGCGAGGCCTCGCGCGTCGCGATACGCGGCGTGCGTCGCGACGGCATGGACCAGATCAAGGCGTTGGAAAAGAAGAAGGAGATCGGTGAGGACGTCGTCGGCGACTGGTCGGCGGAAGTGCAGAAGCTGACGGATGCGTATATCAAGCGCATCGACGAGGCGCTCGCCGACAAAGAGCGCGACATCAAGCAGGTCTGAGCCGAACGGCACGTGGCACGCGAACGTCTGATAACGGCCGAGCTGATCGCGCCTGCCCCGGCGACGATGCCGCGCCCGGCGGTGCCGAGCCACGTCGCCATCATCATGGACGGCAACGGCCGCTGGGCGAAGGCGCGCGGCCTGCCTCGGCTCGCCGGGCACAAGGCCGGCGCCGGCTCGGTGCGCCGGGCGATCGAGGCGGCGGTCAGCCACGGCGTCGCCTGGCTCACCTTGTACGCGTTCTCGAGCGAGAACTGGCAGCGCCCGGCCGAGGAGGTCAGCGGGCTCACCGCGCTGATGCGCCACTATCTGCGCCACGAGATCGCCGAGCTGCATGGCGAGGGCGTGCGCCTGCGGGTGATCGGCGAGCGCGACCGCTTCGGCGTCGACGCCGCCGCCGAGCTCGCCCGCGCCGAGCGGCTGACCGAGGCCAACAGCCGGCTCAACCTCACCATCGCGCTGTCCTATGGCGGCCGCCGCGAGATCGCCGAGGCGGCGCGGCGCTGCGCCGAGTCGGTGCTGCGCGGCGAGATCGCCGCGGCCGACATCGACGAGGCGGCGATCGGCCGCCACCTCTCGACCAGGGG
>CAXTSD010000335.1:0-3082 GCA_964246775.1 uncultured Acetobacteraceae bacterium
GCTCGTCAGGCTCATAACCTGAAGGTCACAGGTTCAAATCCTGTCCCCGCAACCATATCCTGGCTCAAAATCACACTGCGATCGTCTCGATCGTTGTGTAAAGTTCGTTATCGGGACCTGGTATCGCAGTAGGCAAGCCGATCGGCTGGTTGCCTTCGTCGATAACCGACTGCTTTGACGCAAGTCTTATGGTCACCCGCCAACCTTCAGTCTGCTCTCGTCCCATACATAGGTAGGTTCGTCCGGACGCGTCGTTAAAGACGTGGACGAACCATCCGTATGCCGCTGAGATGAAATCCCTCAGTTCATCTACGAGTGTCGCCTGCAGCGTGGCACGGTCTACACCCATGGCGTCACTTGCAGCTGTGGAGTACATCAAGGTGACTGGCGTACCACCGTGCAATTTCGCTGCCCTTTCGCCTACACGTATTTGCATCGAGCGCCACGAGACACCCACGCGGGTTCAAATCCTGTCCCCGTAACCATATCAAATGCACGTCGACCTGTCCGGATCAGGCGTAGCGCGCCTCGACCGGCGGTCGTTCGCCAGGCAGACGCGGCGCTCCCCCGAGCAGGGCTTGAGCGCAGTCCGATCTAGAGCGCTTTCAGGCTGACCGTATCCGGTCAGCGCGCTCTAACCTCTTGTTTAGCGAGCAGTTTTACCGCCCGGAGTGAGTCCACTCCGAGCGGAACTGCTCTAGCCCATCGGAGCGCGCTCAAGCCTTTCGCCTGTCTGTCGCGACCGTATTGCTCGGCAGCCAGAGCGCATGGTTTGATCGTTCACAACATCCGGCAAGCGCCGATGCGAGACGATTACACTGTCGGCCAAACGATTAAGCTTGCGACGTAGACGACGTCGGAGGATCCGTCATGTCGATGGCGCAAGCGCGCTCCACGCCGTTCCGGCTGGCGGGCGTCCCATGGCGAGCCTGGAGCTTCGGGTTGCGCACCTGGGCCGCCATGATGCTGGCGCTCTACGCGGCGTTCTGGCTGCAGCTTCAGAGCGCCTCCTCGTCAGCGGTCTGCGTCGGCATCCTGGCGTTGCCGACACGCGGCCAGGCCTACCAAAAATCCGCCTTCCGCATTCTCGGGACGGTGATCGGCGTCGTGGCCTCGATCGTGATTGCGGGCGTGTTCAATGGCGCGCGCGACCTGTTCATCATCGCCGTCGCCGGCTGGCTAGGGCTGTGCGTGTTCGCCGCGGGCCTGCTCGACGGCAACCGGGCCTACGGAGCGGTGCTGAGCGGTTACACGGTCGGCATCGTCGCCGTCGCCGACATCGACACGCCGCAGAACGTGTTCCTCACCGGCATCGATCGCGGCGCCGCCATCATGATCGGCATCCTGTCGCTGATGCTCGTCAACGACGTGTTGGCCGCCCCCGATGTTTTCCCCGGCCTGCTCGGCAAGATCACCGAGGCGCGTCGCAAGACACAGGCGTTCGCGCGGGACGCGCTGCGTCACGGCGGCGCCGACCCTCATGCAACCGCACGCCTGCTCAAGGAGATCACGGCGCTGCACCCGGACATCACCGCGCTGCCGTCGGAGTCGATCGTCGGTCGGGTTCGCGCCGCGGCCGCTCGTGAAGCGGCGACCGCCATGGTGCGCGAGATCGCGGCGGCGCGCGCCGTGGCCGCGGCTGCTGAGACCGGCCTTGAGCAAAACCTGCGCGCCGAGCTCGTCGAGGCGGTCGCCGACGACAGCGGCCTGCGTGCCCGCGCCCTGCAGTCCCGCTTGCTGGACGACCTCGATGCCCGCCACGAGCACGGCGCGCCTTTGGTTGCCGCCTGCGCCGCCCTGGTCTTGCTCGAGCAGGACCGCATCGCGGCGCACGCGCTGCAGGTGATGCGGACGGGGCGGGGGCCGACGCGCGGCCCGCGCCTGCCGCTCTATCGCTCGCGCCGCAGCGCCGCGCGCAACGGCGTGCGCGCCTTTCTCACCGTCGCGATCGCGTCGGGCCTCTTTTTGCTTGCGGGATGGCCGATGGTGTCGTTTGCGGTGGTGGTGCTCGCCGGGCTGACCGGGCTGAGCGCCACCAACCCGGACCCGCGCGGCTTCGCCATCAGCGCTCTTATCGCAATGCCGACGGCGGTGGTGCTGGCCGGGATCACCGAATTCCTGATCCTTGACGGCGTCGACCAGTTCCCTCTGCTGGCGATCGCGATGGCGCCGACCGTCATCGGCGGCTGCCTGCTGTTGGCCAGCGGCAACACCAAGCTCTACGGCATCGGGTTCGTGATCCTCGTGTTCTTTCCCTTCACCTTGTCGCCGAGCAATCCCCAGAGCTACGACCCGCAGACCTACATCTATGAAGGCGCGCTGATCGTCGCCGGGGTCACGTCGCTGTTCGTCGCCCTGTCGACGCTGCTTCCCACCTCCGACGCGCGGCGCCGGGGCTGGATGATGCGGTCGGCGCGACGCGACGCGATGGACGCGTTAGCCGGCAGGATGAGCCGGCTCCGCCCGCCCGCCGCGGGTTACCGGGACGCGGACCGCATCGGACAGCTCGACGCGCTGGCGGACGGCAGTCCGGAGATGCGCATGGCCGATCTGCGACGCGCCTTGCTGTTCGCCGACCTCGCCGCATCCGCCCGGCGAGCGCACATGTCCCTGAACGACGCGCAAACGGAGACGCCGGCGGCGGCGACGGCGCGCGCGGCTTTGGCGGCGCTTGATCCGCCGCTGCTCCGCAGCACCGCCGACGCCCTGCTCGCCGCCGCATCAGTGCCGGGCGAGCGGTCCGCGTCGGCTCTCACCGGCCGGCGCCGCGCCGCCATCGCCCTGGTCTGGGCCGCCGCCCTGATCTCGGCCTACCCTGCCGAGATCGGGGCGCTGCGGCAGACGGCCTCGCGATGACGCGCAGCTTTCCCGAACTCGTGATCGGCGACGTGCTGATCGCCCCCTTCGTCACCTATGCGGTTGCCGCGTTGGTTGTTGTGCTGCTGCTTCGCCCGCTCTTGCGGCTGGTCAGGTTCGAGCGGCTGTTCAGCAATCCGCCGGTCGCGCTGCTGAGCTTGTATGTCCTGGTACTGGCCGTCCTCATCGTCGTGTTCTGAGGAGAAGACCTTGGACAACCCCAGCC
>CAXTSD010000336.1:0-2016 GCA_964246775.1 uncultured Acetobacteraceae bacterium
GGCCGCCGGTCGCAACGACGATGCCGGCGCCGACCATCGCGGCGCCGGCGGCGGCCATCGAGGTGTTCATGTTGCGTATCTGGGTGCGGTCATCGACGGTGTCTGGGTTCTCGGCGCCCTCGTTCGGCGTCGCCTCGCCGGCGGCGTTGGTCGCGTGCGGCAGGCTGAACTCGGCGCGGTCGAACCCGGCGCGGGTCAGCTCGGCGATCGCGGTCTGCAAGGCGGCGTCGGAGGGGAACAGGCCCTGCACCTCGCCGATGGTGTCGTTGAGTATCGGACCCGGCTTGTCGGACATGGTGGCCTCGCGTTCAGGTGATGCGAGGCCAAACGTCGGGGGGCCGCGGGGCGTTGCCAAGAGCCGGTCGCGATCACCGCCGATCGGGCGCTACACCCGCTGGTGGCGCGCCCTGGCTGCCCGCTCGATCGCCGAGGCGACCAGCGGGTCGAGGCGCAGCTCGTTCATGATGAACTCCAGCATCTGCAGGATCGGCTGGCCGTGGAAGCGGTCGGCGGCGACGACCTCGCAGGCCAGCACGTAGGCGGTCTCGCGCAGGCGCGGCTCCAGCGCCTCGCAGATCAGCCGGCCGGCATGGGCGAGGCCGTCCTCCTCGCGCAGCAGTTCGACGACGTTGTCGCAGGCCTGGCCGAGCTGCTCGGAGCGAAAGCCCTGGAACACCTCGAGCGTCTGCACCAGCGCCGACATCACGCCGATCTCGGCGTCGGTGATGTTGCCGCTGTCGGCGGCGGCGACCAGCACCATGGTGCAGACCAGTGCCTCCTGCGGATCAAGACCGGTTCGGGCGAGCATGCGGATTCCCTCGTTCTGCTGCTGACCGGCCGCGACGGTGGCGGCGCGGCCAGGCCGGACAAGCCCGGACCCTGCCCGCGCGCCCGGCGTGGATCAAGGGGGCGCGGATCAAGGGTCGCGGATCAAGGGTCGCCGCCCGCTTGCGCGAGATCGAGGAAATCACGCGTCCGTAAGACCGCCTCGGCGAGCCCGACGCGCAGCACCGCGACGCCGGGCGGAAAGGCGGTGAGCAGCCGGCTCGGCGTGCGCCGGTCGAGCAGGACGAAGACGCCGCGGTCGGTCGCCGAGCGGATCAGCCGGCCGAACGCCTGGCGCAGCCGCAAGCGGGCGATGCGGTCGTCATAGCCGAGCGTGTCGCCGCCGGAGAGGTGGATGCGCCGCTCGCGGTGCAGGATGTCGCGACGCGGCCAGGGCACGCGCTCGAACACGACGAGGCGCAGCGCCCGGCCGGGCACGTCGACGCCGTCGCGCATGGCGTCGGTGCCGAGCAGGCAGCTATCGGTCTCGGTGCGAAACACGTCGACCAGGGTCGCGTTGTCCATCGCGTCGACGTGCTGGGCGAGCAGCGGGATGCCGTCCGCCTCGAGCGCCGGGCCGATGCGCCGGGCGACCTCCTGCAGGCGCCGGATGGCGGTGAACAGGCCAAGGCCGCCGCCGCCGGCGGCGAGGAACAGCGCGCGGTAGGCGGCGGCCTCCGCCGCCATGTCGTCCGGCGCGACGTCGGTGACGACGAAGGCGGCGGTCTGCCGCGCATAGTCGAACGGGCTGGTCACGGTGGCGCGGATCGCCGGCGAGGGCAGGTGGACGGCGCCGACGCGCGCCTCGGCGGCGGCCCAGGCGAGCTCGGGGTCGCTCTGCCCGCTGTCGCGCAGGGTGGCGGAGGTGACGAGCAGGCCGTGCGCCGGAGCGGCGAGGCTGGCGGCGAACGGGATGGTCGGGTCGAGGTGGTGGCGCTGCAGGCTGGCGTCGCGGTCGCCCGCCTCGCGTCGGTCAAGGCGCAGTATGTGGATGTGCACCGGCCGCTGGCCGGGCTCGGGCGGCGGCCGGCTCACCGCCTTGAGCATGGCGCGCCAGGCGGTCAACTGGTCGAGGGCGCGGCGCTTCAGGGTGCGGCCGGCCGCCTCGATGCGGCCGCGCAGCGCGCTGTCGCGCGTATCCGCCTCGTCGTCGAGTTTTTTCGAAATACGCGGGGCGAGGGTGCGCCGCCG
>CAXTSD010000336.1:2026-3071 GCA_964246775.1 uncultured Acetobacteraceae bacterium
TCGCTGATCCGCTTGAGCGCCGTGACCAACCGTTCGGCGAGCGCCGGCAGTTCGGCGCCGACCGGGTGCAGGTCGATCTCGAGCGCGAAGCGGCCGGGCTCGGCCGCCTCGGCGGCGCGGGCGAGCACCTGGCGGCGGATGCCGGCGAGCAGCGCCTCGGATGCATTCTCCACCCGCTCGCCGCCCATCGGCGGCGGCCCTGATTCGGACAGCCGCAGCGACCAGCCTGGCGCCGGCAGGGCGCGGGCGGCGGTGAGTGCCGCCTCGAGCGGCGTCTCAAGCGTCTCGTCGTCGGCGACGATGTCGGCGAGGCGATCGCGCAGTCCGCGCGCGCGCGAGCGGCCGCCCTCGGCGCCGAGCAGCCAGCGCCGCAACTCGGCCGCCTCGATGCCGGAGAACTCGGCGGCGAACGCGCCGTCCGCCGCCTCGAACAGGTGGTGGCCCTCGTCGAACACGTAGCGGGTCGGCACGGTGGCGTCGTCGAGCCCGCCCCAGGCGGCCTGCGCCATCACCAGAGCATGGTTGGCGATGACCAGCTCGGCGCCGCGGGCGCGGCGGACGGTGTGCTCGACGAAGCAGCGCTTGTAGTGCGGGCAGGCGCCATGGATGCACTCGCCGCGCCGGTCGGCGAGCCCGAGCGTCGCGCCGGAGCCAAACAGCTCGGCGAACCACCCTTGCAGGTCGCCGCCCTGGATGTCGCCATCGGCGGTGCGCGCCGCCCAGCGGGCGATCAGGCCGAGCGGGATCACCGCCGCGCCTTGGCCGGCGAGGCTGTTCACCACGCCCTCGAAGTTGAGCAGGCACAGGTAGTTCTCGCGGCCCTTGCGGACGACGACGCGGCGCCGGCGTTCGGCCTCGTCCGGCCACAGCCGGGCGAGCTCGGCGTCGATCTGGCGCTGCAGGTGGCGGGTGTAGGTGCTGATCCAGACCGGGCCGCGATTGCGCTCGGCCCACAGGCTCGCCGGCGCGACGTAGCCGAGCGTCTTGCCGGTGCCGGTGCCGGCCTCGGCGAGCACCAGCAGCGGATCGCCCGCCGCGTTCGCGC
>CAXTSD010000337.1:0-3061 GCA_964246775.1 uncultured Acetobacteraceae bacterium
CATAGGCGCGCATCGAACCGAGATTGGCCGCCGCCATCGCGTCCCAGGCCTCGGGGCAGATGCCGGCATAGTTGTCGGAAGCGAATTGCTGCGGACGGTCGGTCATTCATTGAACCTAAGTGAAAGGAAGGCCAGGGCTCTGCCCTGGACCCGGGCACCCATCGCACAAGTGCGATGGGACCCGACGCTGGGGTCGAGCGACCCCAGACCCGCATCTTTTTTCTTGGCGAAGCCTTTCAGCCCTCGCCAACCGACGGAGCCAGCCCGACAACGCGCAAGAAATGGATTTTAAAGGCTCCGCCTTTAACGGGCCTTACTTGCTTGCTTAACCCGGCAAACACGCCCTAACCTCACCTACCCGCATCCCGTTCCAGTTACGCAGCACCGGCCGCGTCAGTTCGGGCGCCAGTTCCACCTGCAGCAGCCGCTCGACCAGCGCGGCGGCGACGACCTCGGAGGCCCGGTGCGCGCCGTCGCCGCACTTGATCGCGAAACCAAGGCCGAGTTCCGGCAGGGCGCCGCAATGCACCCCTTCTGCGCCCACCTTGACAAAGGCGCGCTGGCCGAGCGCCCGCATCAGCCTGGTGTCGAACCGGCGTTCGCCGGCCACCAGGTCCGGGTGGGCGGCGCCGGCCTGGCGCAGCCGCAGGCAAGCGGCGGCGCGCTCGTGCGACAGGCCAGCGCCGCTGCCGAACCGGGCGAAGCCGCGCGCGAGGCTGAGGAGCGGCACGGCGTAGGTCGGGATGGAGCAGCCATCGGTGGCGCGGTTGCTGTCGTCGAGCCGGCTGCCGGTCATCGCCGCCACGGTTTCGGTGACCAGGCGCATCACGGGGTGTTCGGGGCGCACGTAGCCGGCGATCGGCACGCCGCTGGCGACCGCGAGGCAGACGAAGCCGGCATGCTTGCCGGAGCAGTTGTTGTGCAGCGCCGAGGGTGCCTTGCCAGCGGCGGCCAGCGCCCGCGCCGCCGAGGCGTCGCTCGGCCAGTGGGTGCCGCATTCGAGGCAGGCCTCGGTCTGCCCGGCGCGGGCCAGCATCGCGCCCGCCTGCGCCACCGGCGCCGCCTGCCCGTCATGCGAGGCGCAGGCGAGGGCGAGCGAGGCGTCGTCGAGGCCGAGCCGGTCGGCGGCACCCGTCTCGACCAGCGGCAGCGCCTGGAACGCCTTGACCGCCGAGCGCGGGAAGATCGCCGCCTCAGGGTCGCCCGCCGCCAGCACGATCCGCCCCGACGCGTCGCTGACGACGAAGCCGCCGTGATGGCGGGATTCGACCCGGCCGCCGCGCCGCACCTCGACCAGGACCGGCTCGCTCATCAGCGGCCCGCCGCCGAGATCGCGCCGAGGTGGGCTTCGAGCGCGTCGAGGCAGGCCAGCGCCCGGGCGTGGCCAAGGCTGATCCGCACCCGGTCGGTCGGCACCGGCGCCAGCGGCGATTGCCACAGCTCCGACGGCGCCACCAGGATGCCGGCCTCCGAGGCCAGCCCTTGCGCGAACCGCATCGCGCCCTCGCGCCCGCGATAGCGCGGAAAGGCGAAGGCGAGGCTGGGCGAGGTGTCGGCCTCGAACATTTCGGGCAGGCGTTCAAACAGTTTTTGCAGCCGGTCGCGGTTGGCAAGACCGATCGCCCGCGTCCGCGCGAGTATCGGCGTCTCGGCGGCCAGGGCGATCCTCGCCAGCGTCTCGCTCGGCGCGGCGAGGCAGCCGGACAGCCTGGTTTTCGCAAGCAGCGCCCCGGCGAGCACGCCAGGGTCCCGGCAGGCGAGCCAACCGACCCGCAACCCTGGCAGCCCGAAGCCCTTGGACAGCCCGTTGATCGAGACGCCGCGCTCGTAGAGGTCGGCGACCGCTGCCGGCCGCGCCGCCGGGACGACGCAGGTCTGCCGGTAGACCTCGTCGTTCACCAGCCACAGGCTGTGACGCCGGCACAGGGCGATGAGCCCGGCCAGCGCCTCGGTGTCGAGGCAGGCGCCGGTCGGGCTGTTCGGGAAATTCACCAGTATCAGCCGCGTCCTCGGCTCTATGGCCGCCGCAAGCTGGTCGAGGTCGAGTTGCCAATGGCGGTCGTGGCGCAGCGTGATGCCGGTCGCCGCACAGAGCGAGGTGACCGCCTGCTCCGCGGGCTGATAGATCGGCAGCACGACGATCGCGTGGTCGCCGGGGCGGAGCAGGGCGCGGGTGACGCAGCTTACCGCCTCCTGCGCCCCGGCGCAGCACAGCACGTCGTCCGCCGTCAGCGTCTCGTAGCGCGACGCGATGGCTCGGCGCAGCGCGATCCCGCCATGCGGGTCGGCATAGCCGAGGCGTTGCTGCCGCCAATCCCCTGCCTCGTCCGGCACGGCCATCTCGAGCAGGGCGGCGAGCGTCAGGGTTTCGCAATCCGAGGCGGCGAGGTCGTGCCGCGTCGTGCCGCTCCAGCGCGACAGGAAGTCGCCGAGCGCGAACTGCGGGGCGAACGGCGCGCAATCCGGCCGGCTCAAGATGCACCTGAAGACGGGGGCGTCGCGGTGGCGGCGACGCGGATATAGGTGCTGACGATCTTGCCGGCGGCGCGGAGCGTGCCGCGCAGCGAGCCGGCCACCTTGGAGGCGCCGCCGGCGCGGCGCCGGTACGGCAGCGGCACCTCCTCGATGCGCAAGCCGGCGCGCGCCGCCTGCATCTGCATCTCGATGTTCCAGCCATAGGTCATCTCGCGCAGCTCGAGCCGCCGCAGCGCCGCGCGATCGATGCAGCGGAAGGCGCACATGTCGCTGTAGCGCACGCGGTAGCGCGCGCCGATGCCCCAGCCGGCGAGCCGCCCGGCCAGCACCTGATGCCACAGCATCGCCCCCGGCTCGCGCTCGCCTCTGGTGCGCGACGCCAGGACGAAATCGTGCGTGCCGGCCAGCACCGGGCCGGCGATGCGCCCGATCAGGTCGCCGCGGTCCGCGCCGTCGCCGTCCATGAACACGATCGCCGTGCAGGCCGGGTCGGCCGCGGCGGCGCCGAGCGCGCAGGCGCGGCCGTAGCCGCGTCCGGCGTCGATCACCCTCGCTCCGGCCGCGCGCGCCGCCTGCTGCGTGCCGT
>CAXTSD010000338.1:0-3055 GCA_964246775.1 uncultured Acetobacteraceae bacterium
CCTGCCTCGTGCTCGCGCCGGCCCGGCTCGCAGCGCTGGCGACGACCGAACGGCACGCCGCGGCGGTGCGGGCGGCGGTGAGCGCCACCTGGCGCAGCGGCTGGGACCGCTCCGGCGACACGATGATCTACATGGTGCCGGCGGACGACGCGCTGCTCGGTCCGGCGCGGCGCGAGCAGGGCACGCATGACCGCGCCGGCGAGACCGCGCAACACGTGAAGGACGTGCTCGACTACTTCGCCAAGCGTCAGGTGACATTCGAGCATTAGGAGCGGCTGATTCACGTTTCAGGTTGACCCAACCTGAAACGATCAGCGCTAGACTAGCCGCGATGACGCGTCAGGCCGGTGCCGCGAGCGGTCGGTGCGCCTGCCGCGGCCGCAGCGCCAGCAGCGGCGCCTCGAAGAACCGCCAGGACAGCCAGGACAGCGCGAAGGCGGCGGCGAGGCAGAGGGCGCCGATCGCCGGCGGCGACAGGCCCCAGCGCGGACCGTAGCGCGCGCCCGCCTCGAGCAGCGGCAGGTGGACGAGGTAGAGGCAGTATGACCAGCCGGCGAGGCGCCTGACCACGAGCAGTAGCGGCGCCGGCAGGCGTTGCAGCGCCAGGCTCGCCGGCAGGCAGAGGGCGAAGCCGAGCGAGAGGATGTCGTTGTCGAAGCTGCGCCGCAGCGCCGGGCCGACCCCTGGCAGCAAGCTCAACCCGCCGTTCAGCACGAACCAGACCAGCAGCAGGCCGACCGGCAGCAGGGTGAGCGAGCTTGCCGCGTCGAGCGCCAGCCTTGGCAACGCCCAGGCGGCGACGACGCCGATCGCGATGCCGTCGAACCACAGCGGCACGACGTGGTCCTGGCTCGCGCTCCAGGCGCCGCCGCCGAGCAGGCAGCGCAGCAGCGGCGGCGCGAGCAGGAACAGCGCGAGGCAGAGGGCGAGCGCGCCGCCCCGGCGCAACACCGGCGACAGGCCGAGCAGCAGCGCCGAGAACAGCAGGTAGAACCATTCCTCGACGGTCAGCGACCACGACACGCTGAGCCAGCCATCCGGCGCCGGCCGGAACAGGTTCTGCGACAGAGTGCCCCAGCGCAGCAGGTGGGCCGGCACCCCGCCCTGCCCCGCCGCCGGCGGCCAGAGCAGGGCCAGCAGCAGCAGCACGAGCCAGTATAGCGGCAGCGTGCGCAGCCAGCGTCGCATCATGAAGATGCGCCAGGAACGAACCATCATGAAGATGCGCCGGGAGCATACGTGCCCGGCATCGCGTTGCGGCGGGGCGGCGAGGCCGATCAGTATGCGACCGATCAGGAAGCCGCTGAGCACGAAGAACAGTTGCACCCCGACCAGCCCGCAGGCGGCAAGCCGCCAGATGATCGGCCCGCCGCTCAGCGCCACCTCCGTCAAGTGCAGGTGACAGAGCAGAACCAGGCTGACGGCGATGGCGCGCAGCAGATCGAGCCCGACCGAGCGCTGCAGTGCCGGCGCCGGCGCTGCCGCCCCGGGAAGCGGGCCGAGCCGCCCGCGACCTGCCATCAGCCGCCGGGCTGGCCGCGACCGCACCCGCGCGCGCCTCAACTGCCGCGATAGGTGCTGTAGCCGTACGGCGACAGCAGCAGCGGGACGTGCACATGGCCGCAGCCGGGGCCGCAGCCGGGGCCGATGAGAAAGCGCACCGTGATCAGGTCGTAGAAGCCGTGATCGGGCTCGCCGCCGCGCCAGGCTTCAGCCTTGCGCCAGGTCCCGACGTCGAACACCAGCTCGTAGGTGCCGGGCAGCAGGTCGGCGTCGGCGAGCAGCGGCGCGTCGCACCGGCCATCGGCGTTGGTGACGGCGCTGACCAGGCGGGTGCCGTCGCGCGAGAGCGTGAGGCCGAGGCCGGCCGCCGGCAGGCCGCGCGCGACGTCCAGCACGTGCGTGGTCAGCACGCGCGCCGGCTCGACGAGGTCCTCGAGGCGGTATCGGGCAATCTTCAGCACTTCGAGCAGGGCGGCCTCGCGCTCCGCCTCGGGCGGGTTGCCAAGCCGCTGGCGCAGCGCCGCCAGGATCGTGGCGGCGTCGCGCTCGCCGCGCACGGCAACAATAAACGGGAAGCCGAAGCGCTCGCGGTATTGCCGGTTTGCTCTGGCGAACGCCTCGGCCGCCGCCGCGTCGAGGCTCTGCAGCCCAGCCGACGCCTGCTCGCCTCGGGATGCCTCGGTGAGCTTGCCGGCGGCGGCGAGCTCGGGATGCTGGCGCAGCAGCGTCAGCGCCGCCTCCGGCCCGGCCTGCCGAACGACCCGCGCCAGCGCCGCGTGCAGCGCCTCGAGGGTCGGGAACGGCCGCGCCGGCCAGGCGCGCTCGGCAATCCAGTCGGAGTGCTCGAACACCGCGCCGAGCCGACGCGCGAACGACGCCTGATCAAGCGCCGACAGCGCCGGCAGGCTGATCCGCTGGGGTGTGAGCGCGCCCGTCATCGCTCGGCAGCCGACCGCGGCCGCGCCGCCTTGGCCGTCGCCGTGGCTTGTTTCGACGGGGGCGGTCGCCCCGCCTGCTCTTGCGGTCGCCCCGCCTGCTCTTGCGGTCGCACCCTCAACCTGTTTAGCGGGCGCATGCCAATCTCCCTGCCCGTTGTCACCCAGCCTGGCCAAGGCCGATCGCGCACCGGATTGGCCGCGCTTGCCATGCTTGCCATGCTGGCGGCGGCTGGCCTCGTCGCCGCCAGCACGCTGCGCATGGTAATCGCCTGCTTCGTGCCGGTGCCGGTCCTCGACCAGTGGGCGCAACTCGTCGTCGACCGCCCGATCACCCTGTCCTGGCTGCTGTCCCAGCACAACGAGCACCGGCTACTATTTCCGCGCCTCGTGTTCATCGCGGATCGCTGGCTCACCGCGGAGACCGGCGCGCTGTCGCTCGCTGTGAGCCTCGTCCTGCAATGCGGCCTGATGCTGCTGCTGCTGCGGCTCGGCTGGCTCGCCGGGGTCAGGCGCCGGCCGGCTTTCGCCCTTGCCGCCGCCGGCGTCGTGGCGCTGCTCGCCTGGGCGTGCCAGTACGAGAACTACACCTGGCCGTTCCAGGTGCAGTTCTTCGG
>CAXTSD010000339.1:0-3052 GCA_964246775.1 uncultured Acetobacteraceae bacterium
CCCGCGCCCGGCGTCGGGGCACCCCAGGTGCGTATCGCGGGTGGGGGGGGCCGCGACGCTGATCATCGCCGGCGCCGGCGAGGCGAAGTTGAAATTCGGCGTATGGTGGCGGTAGGCGCCGATGTCGAGGCTGTTGGTGTCGCCCTCGATGTGGATCGCCTCGGCCACCGTGTAGCCGCTGGCGAAATCCGGGATGGTGATGTTGAGGCCGCCGCTGCAGCTCACGCGCAGCACGGTGCCGCCCGGCAGCGGCGTCGCCGCCGGGTTGGTCGCGTCGAGCGGCGCGCCGTCGAGATGGGCGATCGACCACTCCGCATTGGCGCCCTCGCCGCCATTGGTGGACAGCCCATCGCCCCAGACCGTGGTCAGCACCTGGTCGCCGGACAGCTTGCCGGCGATGAAGGTCGCCATGCCGCCCGGCGAGCCGGAGCCGGCGGCGTCGGCCTGCTCCTGGACGCAGTGGATGAGCGAGCGCGCCGCGAACGCGTGCATGTCGCCGACGAACAGGCCGTCGACCCGGCCCATCAGCAGCAGGTCGAGGTTGGCCTGCATGTATTTCAGCACGTTCGGGTTCTTGCTGATATACGGCCAGGACCGCGCCCACAGCAGGCGCGGCGTGTCGAGACAGTTCACGATCTGGACGCCGACATCGTAGAACTGGCCGATGATCGACTTGATGACGAAGTGCCCGCAGGAATTGACGTAGATGCCGCGGGCGATGCCGCCGAACTCGATGTCGTCGATCTCGAAGCCGTTATACAGATTGACGAAATTGAAGAAGAACCCGTACGGGTTGGGGGCCCAGGCGACGCCGGCGACGAGCGAGGGCTGCGGATGCGCCTGCGACACCGCGAACTGGCGGATCGCGGCGGTCGCGCCGCCGGTGAAGGTGAACGGCACGAAGCCGGGCGCGTCGTTAGTGGTGAGCAGCGTCGTGCCCCAGCCGGGCACGAAGGCGTTCGGTATGCCCATGCCCTCGAGCGCGACGCCGACCGCCTGAAACACGACCGGCGTGTTGATGAGGTAGATCTTGGCGCCCATCAGGATGCGCCCGCCGTAAGGGCCGAGCGCCGCCGCGGCGCGCTGGAAGGCCGGGCCGTCGTCGGTGAGCCCGTCTCCTGCGGCCTGGTAGTCGTCGACGCTGACGACGCGGGCGAGGATCGAGGTCAGGCTGGTCGGCATCGTCGCCCCCGGGGCAAGCGCGGTCACTGTCGTGCTCATGGTCCGTCCTGGCTGTGTTTTGTTATCACCACTAACTTCAAGCGGTGACGCCGTGCCAAGCGAAAACCGCCGCGTGGCGACGCCGGGCGCGCCGGCGTTGCGCCCGACGGCCGCATCCGGCTACGGGGGGCGATGGAAGACATCGCCCCCCTGCGCCGCGCCCTGATCTCGGTCTCCGACAAGTCCGGGATCGCAGCGCTTGCCGCAGCACTCGCCGCGGCGGGCGTCGAGATACTGTCCACCGGCGGCACGGCGCGGGCGCTGCGCGAGGCCGACATCGCGGTGCGCGAGGTCTCGGAGCATACCGGGTTTGCGGAAATCCTGGACGGGCGGGTGAAGACCCTGACGCCGCAGATCCACGGCGGCATTCTCGCCCGGCGCGACCTGCCGGCGCATCTCGCGCAACTGGCCGAGCACGGCATCGCGCCGATCGACCTCGTGGTGGTGAACCTCTACCCGTTCGAGCGGACGCTCGCCTCGGGCGGGGATGACGCGGCCTGCGTCGAGAGCATCGACATCGGCGGCCCGGCGCTGATCCGCGCGGCGGCGAAGAACCACGAGCACGTGGCCGTGCTCACCGACGCGTCGCAATACGACGACCTGCTCGCCGAATTGGCCGGCGGCGGCACCACGCGGGCGCTGCGTCGCCGGCTCGCCGCCGCGGCGTACCGGCTGACCGCCGCCTACGACGCGGCGATCGCGGCCTGGTTCGACGCGCCGGGCGCCGGCCTGCCCCCGCTGCTGAACATCAGCGGGCGAGCCCGCCAGACGCTGCGCTACGGCGAGAACCCGCATCAGCTTGCCGCACTCTATGTGACCGGCGCGGCGCGTGCCGGCGTTGCGGGCGCGCGGCAGGTGCAAGGCAAGGAACTCTCCTACAATAACCTCGCCGACACCGACGCGGCGTTCGAGTGCGTGAGCGAGTTCGCCGAGCCGACGGTCGTCATCGTGAAGCACGCCAATCCGTGCGGCGTCGCCAGCGCCGAGGACCTCGCCTCGGCCTGGCAGGCGGCGCTGCGCTCGGATCCGGTGTCCGCCTTCGGCGGCATCGTCGCCGTCAACCGCACGCTCGACGAGGATGCGGCGGAGCGCATCGCCGCCATCTTCACCGAGGTCATCATCGCGCCCGACGCCTCCGCCGCGGCGCAAGCGGTGCTGTCACGCAAGAAGAACCTCCGGCTGCTGCTCACCGGCGGTCTGCCCGATCCGACGGCGGCGGGGCTGATGGTGAGGAGTGTCGCCGGCGGCTTGCTGGTGCAGACCCGCGATGCCGGGCGGGTCGGCCGCGACATGCTGCGCACGGTGACGCGCCGGGTACCGAGCGAGGCCGAGATCGAGGACCTGATCTTCGCCTTCCGGGTGTGCAAGCACGTGAAGTCGAACGCGATCGTCTATGCGAAGGCGGCGGCGACGGTCGGCATCGGCGCCGGGCAGATGAGCCGGGTGGACAGCGCCCGCCTCGCCGGCTGGAAAGCAGAAGCGGCGGCCGAGGCGGCGGGGCTCACAACGACGCTCGCCGAGGGCTCGGTCGTCGCCTCGGACGCGTTCTTTCCGTTCGCCGACGGCCTCGAGGCGGCGGTCGCGGCGGGGGCGACGGCGGTGATCCAGCCGGGCGGCTCGATGCGCGACGAGGCGGTGATCGCGGCCGCCGACCGGGCCGGCATCGCGATGGTGATGACCGGGATGCGGCATTTCCGGCATTAGACCCAAGGCAAGGCAAGGGGCAAAGCCCCCATCTTCAAGCGGGGACCCCATCAAAGGCAAGCCTTTGAAACCCTTTGTGAAAAATGGGTCTGGGGTCCACTGACCCCAGCGTCGGGTCCCATCGCAC
>CAXTSD010000340.1:0-3047 GCA_964246775.1 uncultured Acetobacteraceae bacterium
CGCTGACGCCGTCGCGCCGGACGGCGGCGGAGGTGCGCGCGGCGCTGGCGGCGGCGTTGCTGCCGCTTGGCGGCTGGCTGTGGGACGGGGTTGGCGAGAACCCGTATTTCGGGCTGCTCGCCTGCGCCGATGCGATCGTCGCGACGGTGGACAGCGTGTCGATGATGTCCGAGGCGGTGGCGACGGCGGCACCGGTGCTGCTGGCGGCGCTGCCCGGCCGCTCGCGGCGGATCGACGGCTTTGCCAGCGGGCTGATCGGCGAGGGGCGGGCGCGGGTGTTCGGCGGCAGGCTCGAACGCTGGGAGGCCCGGCCGCTTGACGACACGGACTACGCCGCCGAGGAGACGCGGCGGCGGCTTGGTTTCTGAAGAGGGTTTGCCATGCTCGACATCCGGACGTTCGACGCGAGGCAGGGCGGCAACGTGCTCTACAAGGCGCTGGCTCACCCGCTGGCGGCGGAACGCACTGCCGCACTCGGCGACCGGCTGCGTCAGGCGGGGCGGCTCGCCGTCTACGACCCGGACGGGGTGGCGGACGCGCTGTTCGCGCTGCATCCTTGGATGCCGGCGGCGGACGAGGCGTATGTGCACGACGTCGAGCAGGTCGGGCAGCTGCGGGCGGGGGTCGCGGCGCGCGCGCTCACCGAGCTTGATCGGTCGGCGGCGGCGAGCCTGCTGATCGCCGGCTTCGACACCGAGCGCATCGAGCAGCGGGTTGCGCACATGGCGCCGGCCGGCACGACGGTCGTTTCGCTGGATGCGGCGCGGCTGCCGGAGGCGATGCTGACCAACCGGCGGCGCTACCTCGACCGGCTGAACTTCGCCACCAATTTTGCTCTGTTCCGCGACCGGGCCGGGCTGTCGACGCGGCTGACCACCGCCAATTACTGGCACGGGCACGGCGCGCGCGGCATGCGGCTTTGGCTGCGGCTGTTCGATCAGGCCGGCGGCGTGCTCGCCGAGTGGGAGCAGGCGCTGGCCGATAATGCGGGCGGCATCGCGATCGACAGCCGCGAGGTGCGGGCGCGCTTTGACCTGCCGGAGTTCACCGGCCAGCTGTTCATCCACGCGATCGGCGCCGCCGGGCACGACGTGGTGAAATACGCGCTCGACACCTATGGGCATGACGGGCAGGCGAGCCTGTCGGTGACGCATGACGCGAATGCCTGGCCGTCCGACCGCTATGCCGGACTGCCGGCGCCGCGCGACGACGAGCGGGTGACGCTGTGGCTGCAGAACAGCCACGCGGTGCCGATCCCGCCGGGCGCGATTACGCTCGACCGTATGGGCGCGGAGGCGCCGGCGCTCGTCACGCAGGAAGTCGCGCCGTTCGCTTCCGTGCCGATCGACGTCGTGGCGCTGCTGCCGGGCCTGCGCTGGCCGGCGCAGATCGAGGTTCGCTCCGGGCGGCACGTGGTGCGGCCGCGCTACGAGGTGATGCGGGCCGGGCGGACGCGGATCGCGCACATGAATGTCGAGCGGGCGGACCTGCGGCCCGATCCCGGCATCGCCTCGCTCAGCAAGCTGCTCGGCCGCGGCTACATCCTGCCGTTTCCCATCATGCCGCGCGAAAAATTTCGCTCGATGGTGCTGCCGACGCCGATGGCGGAGAGCCAGGCGACCCTGCCGCTGCGCCTCGACGTGTTCGACAGCGAGGGCCGGGCGGTGGGCAGCCGGTTCCTCGGCTGCCTGCCGCGCGATCACGACCTCGCGGTTGATCTCGAGGCGTTCGACGTCGAGGCGGGACATGCCGAGCTGGCCTATGATTTCAGGGAGGGCGGGCAGGCGGACGGTTGGTTGCATGCGCTGGTGCGCTACGAGGACAGGCGCAGCGGGCACGTGGCGGAGAGCAGTTTCGGCTCGCACATCTTCAACACCGCAATGACGTATCGCGACGAGCCGCAGAGCTATTCCGGGCCGCCGCCGGGGCTGTCGACCCGGCTGTTTCTCAAGCTCGGCGATGCGAGCCGGCAGAGTTTCGCCGCACTGATCTATCCGGCCTCGGCGCCCTGGCACGCGCGCTCGCAGACGACGCTGCTGCTGCATGACGGATCGGGGCGGGTGATCGCCGAGCGGTCGCTGACGCTTGCGTGTTCGGGTTCGGCGCTGGTGTTTCCGCACGAGCATTTCGGCGCGGCGCTGATCGGGCAGGCGGGGCAGGGCGGCTACGTGCTGGTGCGCGACACGACGTGCCGGCTGTTCGGCTATCACGGGCTGATGACGGCGGACGGCGCGTTCTCGCTCGATCACATGTTCGGGTTTTAACCAAGACGAGGCGCGACCGTTTGGTCGCTTGATCGGTCAAATCGCGGCTGAACGGCTTAAGCTCTACCGCGGAAGGCAGAAATAAGCGATATCGCCGATCCCGAAATCATCACCAAGGTCCTGCCATTCCCGCTCGACGCGAGTAATGACGGGATCGGCTTGTTGCTCATCCCAGGGAGCGAAACCGCCGTCCTGGGTAAGAGTGCCGATCAATACACCGCGCGAGAGAAGCGTGCGGACAACATGACAAACTTCGGCTCGAACGTTATCTGGTGTGTCCAGGCGCTCCTCCGCGACGTGAACGATCTCCCATAAACCCAGGTCGTCCTGCTGCGCCTCCCGATAAAATTGTTCAACATCTTCGGACAGTGAACTCGCACTGGTGGTCACGGCTATTTCTCCGGAAATTTGAGCTTTCGTATGCCAAGACTTTTGACTCCGACCTCGATAGTCGGCGGACCGCAAGCGGCTTCTCGGCTTCGCCAAGCTGGCTACGATCAAACAATCGATCAACCTTGTCCACGCCATCAAGTGCGGATACCTAACGGAGCTTTCTTTCAGACTTTATCCACTAGCGGTTTTGCTTCGCTTACGATACCGTTCTTTGAGTTCTTTCACGAATGGCGATACTTTGATACCCATGATAGAAGCCAAACGCTCGATGTGCAGCACTTGGTCAGCGCTAAAAGTTCTGTCACCTCGTAGACCTATAGCGATGAAGTTTTCTAAGAGTCGGTTCGGAAAGTCTGTCATTGAGACCGGCACTTTAGCTGAACCAATCGG
>CAXTSD010000341.1:0-3036 GCA_964246775.1 uncultured Acetobacteraceae bacterium
GTGCCGCGGCGGGGGTCGCGCCGCCTAGGCTCGCGCTGCCGGAGAACGCGGGCAGCGCGCCGGAGGCCTGCCCGACCGCCGCGCCGTCGACGCTGAGGGTCAGGTGGTCGCTGGCGGTGACGGCGACGAAGTGCCAGGTGCTGGTGAGCGGTGCCGTCGCCGCGGCCCGCGACGTCGTCGCGCCAGTCTGCGTCTCGGCATACGGCATGCCGCGATCAAAGCCGATGCGGAGCGCGCCGGCGGCGTCGCTCTGCTCGTAGATCAGGCCGGAGGCGTTGGCGTCGGCCGCCTTGACCCAGAACGAGACGGTGAGCGCGCCGCCGGCATCGACATGCAGCGACGGGGTGGATGGCAGTTGCACCACCGAATGGCCGTCGAGCCGCAGGCCGCCGCCGATCAGCCCGGACGGGTCGCGATGCGCCGGGGTGAGGGCGGTGTTGTTGTAGGCGGTGCTGTCATGCGGCGGCCCGCTATCGGCGGCGAAGTGATACACGAGCGACTGGTCGGCATCGTAGGTCGCGTGGCTGTCGGCACCGGCGGCGGCGTTCTTGTTGCCCCAGTAGACATAGATGAAGGAGGGGCCGCTGGTTGCGAGATCGGGCAGGTTGACGAAGGCGAGGCCGACCTGGTCGACCAGGCCGTCGAAGCGCTCGAGGTCGTAGGCGAGCGGCGTGCGGTCGTCGGCGGCGACGAAGCGCAGGTCGCTGCCGTCTTCCTTCGCCTCGTCGAAGTTGAAGTTGCCCTGGTGCAGCCGCACCAGGATCTGCGCCCGGCCGAGCGAACTTGCGAGAGCCGGGGCCTTTGCCGGGTCGATCTCGACCTTCATCCGATAGGACCAGTCGCTGTTCCACCACGCCTCGGCCGGGCGCGCCGTCGCGAACAGCGCCGCTAGGGCCAGCAGCAGGCAGGCGCAGGCGCGCGAGACGGCGACGCGGCCTGGGCGCCCTGGCCGTCTGCGAACGAGCGAGATCACGGCTCAGAAAACTCCGAACACGCGGAACAGCAGCCGGTCGGTGCCGGGGCCGACCGAGGGGCCGCGATCGAGCGTGACCGCGTTGATCAGCTCGGCATTGAGGTAATCAAACACGCGCACGCGCACGCCGGCGCCGGTCGAGGACAGGTGAGTGTGGTTCGCCTGCTCGGGCAGCGCGTGGTGGATGCGCGCGACGCCGCCATCGGCGAACAGAAAGGCGCGCGCCTCGTTCAGGCGATCATAGGCCTCGGCCCCGAGTGCGGGGCTGCGCAGCTCGAGTTGGCCGATGCCGCCGGTGTCGCCGAGCGCCTCGCTCTCCAGATAGCCACGCACGCTGTCGAGCCCGCCGAGGCTGAGCTGCTCGTTGCTGATCAGCGCATCGGGCGTCACCTGCGCCGCGACGTGGCCATAGAGCTCGATGCCGTAGGGCAGGCTGCGGCTCGCCGCGAGGTCGGCGCGGGCGATGACGAAGTTGGCGTTGGCGGCGTAACGCTTGTTGTCGAGGCCGGTGCTGGGGGCGTCGGTGCTGCCGAGGCCGCGCGGGTTGAAGACGAGGCTGGCGATCAGCCCGGTGGTGGAACCCGTGCCGCTCCAGTCGGCCTGGTAGCTGACGGTGAGCGGGTAGTAGGTGACCGGGGCGCCGAGCGTGTTGCCGGCGAGGGTCACGTCCTCGGTAAAGTGCTTGTAGTCGCCGCCGAGGCTGAGCGAGTGGATGAAGCCGTCGCCCGAGCCGAGTGCGACCAGCAGGCGCAGCCCGGCATCGTCGCCGCGACCGACGACGTTGGTGGTGCCGACGCTGGTGACGTTGCTGTTGCTGTGCAGGTAGGAGGCGAGCACCTGCAGGCGCGACTTCGGCACGTTGAACAGGTAGGAGGCGGCGTAGACCTCGGCGTCGTTGGTGTTCTGCGGCGCCACCTGGAACGAGGCGGCGACGCTGTCACCGCGCTGGAACAGGTTGTCGTAACGCGCCGAGCCGGCGAGGCGCAGCGGATTGGTGCCGACGCTGCGCCGGTTGTCGACCTCGAGCGTGCCGTGGAAGGGCAGGTGGTCGGTGACCTGCAGGTCGACATCGACGGTGTCCGGCGCCGCGCCGGCGCGCAGCGCCGGGGTGACGCTGCGGTCCGGCAGCTGGTTGAGCGCGATGACGTTGCTCTGCACGTCCGGCATGTGCGGCACCGTGCCTTCGGCGAGCGAGGGCGCCGCGGCCTTGATGTCGCTGAGCAGGAAGTAGCGCGAGCCGGTGACGCGCAGCCGCCCGACGCGTCGCTCGACGACGTGCAGGATGATGACGCCGGTCGAGTCGTGCTGGGCCGGGATCTCGGCCGAGACGGTCGGGTAGCCGCTGCTCATGTAGAGCTGGTCGAGCGCCGCGCGGGCGCGCTCGACGTCACCGGCGGTACGGTCCGGGCCGAGATAGGGATAGACCGCGGCCTCGATCGCGCGGGTCGGCAGCACGGTGTTGCCGGTGACGCGGAACTCCTCGATCGGAAACGTTCTGGCGCCAGCCGGCGCGGCAGCCGGCGGCTCAGAGACGGTCGCCGCCGCCGGCGCTTCCGCCTGCGCCCGGCGAGGGTCGGCGAGGCTGACGATCAGGGCAAATCCGCAGCACAGGGCGGCGGTCGTGAAGGCTCCCTGTGCGGCGAAACCGGGCGGCATGGGGCGCACATCTAGCGAGGCACGATCGCTGGAACGTGAGCGTTTCTGTGACAGAACGATGAAGGATTTACGCCAGCGGTGCGATGCAACCGGTTGCACGACACCGAGCCGCGGAGCGTCGAGCCACTGGTGCGCGGAGCGTTGGGGGCTGGTGCGCAGAGCAACGACATGTCACGCCGTCGGGGGGACGCACGCTGGTGGACGACAGTAATGCGCCTGCAACGAGCAGCCGCGGCGAGCGCGTCAACTGCTCCGCGACAGTCGTGTTAAATATTGCGAACCACGTTCCTTTCAGGTGGCGCCGGCGCCGGAAACGGTGTTGTTGCCGCAGCGAGCCTGATCGGGCAGCCGACTGGTTAACCTTTGAAAGGATTTCTCGTGGCGAATGTCACAGTGGCCGGGGCGCA
>CAXTSD010000342.1:0-3030 GCA_964246775.1 uncultured Acetobacteraceae bacterium
ACCCACAGTGGCGGCGACGCCGGCGGGCTCGACCGCGGCCCCGGCCTCGAGCCCGGCTGCGACGCCGCGCAACAGCCTGTTCGGCATCGTCACCGGCGCCATCCGACGCACCATGCCGAGCCCGGCACAGCCGCATGAGCCGGCGCGGGCCGAGCCGCAGTTCCCGGCCCAGCCACAGACGCCCGCCGCCTCGGTCCGCCCGGCCTCGTCGGACGAGATCGGCCTCGACATCCCGGCCTTCCTGCGTCGGCAATCGTCCTGAGCGCCTCCGTGACGCTCCGTTTGTGTATCAAAGTTTTGCAATGAAAACAGTTGGTTGAGGCGAAATATTGAGAAACAAAGCTTGACTGGCGTCGGCGAGGAGAAGTGCTCTAGCTTTTTCTCGTCGCGGTGCACCACGCACCCGAGGCATGCCGCCAGGCGATCGGCGGCCAGCGAGGCGGCGCGGTGATGGATGGTTTTGCCGAGATCCCTGCCCCGGACAGCCAGCGCGCGGCGGCGGTGGGCGAGCGGCAGGCGGCGCTGCAGCGTAGCTTCCAGCACACCCTGCGCAGCGCCATCGGCTGCGTCGGCGTCGGCCTGCATAGCGGCCGGCGGGTCAATCTGACGCTGCGCCCCGCCGAAGCCGGCAGCGGCATCGTGTTCCGCCGCGCCGATCTTAACGTCGACGTTCCGGCTCGCTTCGACCTGGTGGTGCAAACCAGGCTGTGCACCTTGCTCGCCCTGCCCGGCCGCCCCGACGCCAGCGTCGGCACGATCGAGCACCTGATGGCTGCGGTCGCGGCGTGCGGCATCGACAACCTGGTGATCGAGCTGGACGGGCCGGAAGTTCCGGTTTTCGACGGCTCCTCCGCGCCGTTCCTGTTCTTGATCGATTGCGCCGGCCGCGAGGCGCAGGACGCGGCCGCCGAGGTGATCGAGGTGTGCAAGCCGGTGCGGGTCGAGGATGGCGCCGCCTATGCCGAGCTGCGTCCCGAGCCGGGATCGACGCTGCCAGGACAGTCGCCGCACCGACTGGCGCTGTCGCTCGCGATCGATTTCGCCGCCGCCGCCGTCGGTCGGCAGGCGCTCAGCCTGACCCTCGACGAGACCTCGTTCCGCCGTGAACTCGCCGCCTGCCGCACGTTCGCCTTCGCGTCCGAGATCGAGGCGCTGCGTGCCGCCGGCCTCGCGCGTGGCGGCAGCCTCGACAATGCCGTCGTCGTCGACGGCGCCGACGTGCTGAACCCCGGTGGCCTGCGCCGGCCGGACGAGTTCGTCCGCCACAAGCTGCTCGACGTCGTCGGCGATCTCGCGCTGTGCGGCGCCAGGCTGCACGGCCGCTTCGTCGCGAGCCGCACCGGCCACGCGCTGAACAACCGGCTGGTCCGGGCGCTGCTCGGCGACGAGACGGCTTATCGGCGTCTGCGCCCGGCCACGACGCCCTGGTCCGCCCTCAGCTTCGCCGGGCTGGCCGCCTGACGCCCCACCGGCGCGCCTCGCCGACGCGCCGCGCGAGGGTTCTCCGCCGCGTCTTCACGGCTTCGCGCGCATGGTATAGAGCGTTCGCATGAAGCGCCCGCCTCCATTCCCGATCTCATGCCGCGCGACGCGCCGTCCGCTCTCGCCTGTCACCGGCGTCATGCTCGCCGCCATGTCCGCCCTTTGCGGCTGCTCGACGCTCGACGCCATCAACCCGTTCTCGAGCAGCGCCGACAGCAAGGCGGACGCGGTCAAGCAGGTCGATCTCGCAACCGAGCCGCCGGACCGGCTGTACAACAACGGCGTCGATGCGCTGAATGACGAGCGCTACAAGGTCGCGGTCGAGCATTTCGAGGCGATACAGCAGAATTATCCATACTCGCCCTGGACGACCAACGCCCAGCTCATGGAGGGCTATACCGAATACAAGCAGAGCGACTACACGTCGGCGATCGGGCAGCTTGACCGCTTCATCCAGCTTCATCCGACCAGCAGGGACGCGGCCTACGCGTATTACCTGCGGTCGCTCTGCTACTACGAACAGATCGCCGACATCCAGCGCGACCAGAAGGGCACGCAGGAAGCGATGTCGGCGCTGCAGGAGGTGGTCAACCGCTTCCCCGACAGCGCTTATGGCCGCGACGCCCGACTCAAGATCGACCTCTGCCGCGACCACCTCGCCGGCAAGGAGATGGAGGTTGGCCGCTACTACGAGAAGCAGCATTTCTACGCCGCCGCGATTGGCCGCTACCAGCGCGTCATCGACGATTTCCAGACCACCAATCACACGCCGGAGGCGCTGAACCGGCTGACCGAGATCTATCTCAAGCTCGGCATGGCGGGCGAGGCGAAGCGCACCGCGTCCGTGCTCGCCTACAACTATCCCGGCAGCCCCTGGTATGAGACCAGCTGGAACGATCTCGTCGATCAGGGGCTGGTGAAGGGCGCAGGGTCGCCCAAGCCGCAGCCGGTCGGGCAGGGCTTCTTCGCGCGCAAGCTCGGCTGGATTTTCTAGGCCGCTAAAGCATGACCGGTTCACATTCGTTCACCGGCCCTGCTTTAGCCGTTGTCGGAGCGGCTGATCCACGTTTCAGGTTGATCCAACCTGAAACGATCAGGCGCTCGCCGACGTCTGGGGCATGCTGAACAGCCTTTCGATCCGCGACGTCGTGCTGATCGAAAAGCTCGATCTCAGCTTTGGTCGCGGCCTCACCGTGCTGACCGGGGAAACCGGCGCCGGCAAGTCGATCCTGCTCGACAGCCTCGGCCTCGCGCTCGGCCTGCGGGCGGATGCCGGCATCGTGCGGGCGGACGCGGCGCAGGCCTCGATCTCCGCCGGCTTCTCGCCATCCGACGGGCATCCGATCCACGCCTTGCTCGCCGAGCAGGGCATCGCCTCAGAGGACGGCCTCGAGCCGATCGTGCTGCGCCGCGTGGTCAGCCGCGACGGGCGGTCGCGCGCCTATGTCAATGATCAGCCGGTCGGCGTCGGCCTGCTGCGCCGGGCCGGCAGCCTGCTGGTCGAAGTCCAGGGCCAGTACGACCAGATTGGCTTGGCCGACGCGGCGA
>CAXTSD010000343.1:0-3029 GCA_964246775.1 uncultured Acetobacteraceae bacterium
CTTCATGACCATCCACCGCGCCGACGGCAGCGATCACGTGATCAACTTCCGCGAGCGGGCGCCGCTCGCCGCGACGGCGACGATGTTTCTGGATGCGCGAGGCGCGGTGGTCGCGACTGCGAGCCGGCTCGGCTGGCGCGCCGTCGCCGTGCCGGGCACCGTCGCCGGGCTCGAACACGCCCGCGAGGCGTATGGCACCCGCCCGCGCGCCGCCCTGATCGCGCCGGCGATCGCGCTTGCCGAGCGCGGTTTTACCATCGAGGCCGGCGATGCGCGCCCGCTCTCTTACGGCGTCAGCGCCTTCAACACCCAGCCGAACGTCGCGGCGATCTTCACCCGTGACGGCGCGGCGCTGCACCCTGGCGAGCGGCTGGTGCAGCGCGATCTGGCGCGCACGCTGGGGCGCATCGCTCGCGAGGGCGTGCAGGGCTTCTACGCCGGCCCGGTCGCACGCACGCTGGTTGAGCAGAGCGGCGCCCATGGCGGCCTGCTGTCGGCGGCTGACCTCGCACAGTACACGGTCGAGGATCAGCCGCCGGTCGGCTGCGACTATCGCGGCTGGCACCTGGTGGCGCCGGGTCCGCCGAGCGCCGGTGGGGCGGTGATGTGCGAGGTGCTCGGCATACTCGAACCCTATCCGCTCGCCGGTTTCGGCCGCGGCTCGGCACAGGCCGCGCACCTGCAGATCGAGGCCGAGCGCGCCGCCTATTTCGACCGCAACACCTGGCTCGGCGATCCTGATTTCGTGCCCGATCCGGTGGCGAGATTGCTCGGCCAGGCGCATCTGCGACAGCTGCGCGCGCGGCTACGCCCGGCGGCGTCGACGCCCTCGGCGACGCTGGCGACCGCGCCGGTCGCCGCGGCGGAGCAGCCGGAGACGACGAGTTATGCGGTGGTGGACGGGCTCGGCAACGCCGTCGCCGTCACCTACACGCTGAACGGCTTTTTCGGCGCCAAGGTGATCGCCGGCGATACCGGGTTCTTCCTCAACAATGAGATGGACGATTTCAGCGTCAAGGCCGGCGAGCCGAACCTGTACGGGCTGATCCAGGGCGAGCCGAACCGCATCGAGCCGGGCAAGCGCCCGCTGAGTTCGGTCGCGCCGTCGATCGTGCTGCACGGCGGCCGCGTCGCGATGGTGCTCGGCGCGCCAGGCGGCTCGCGCATCCCGACCGAGGTGCTGAGCGTGCTGCAGGGCGTGGTCGATTTCGGCCAGACGCTCGAGCAGGCGGTCGCGGCACCCAGGCTGCACATGCAGTACTTGCCGGACACGACCTATCTGGAACCGAACGCGCTGTCGCCGCAGGTGCGCGCGACGCTGCTGTCGGAAGGCTACGCGTTCACCGACCAGGGGCCTTGGGGGCTGAACGAGGCGATCCTGGTGCGGCCGGACGGCACGCTGGAAGGTGCGAGCGATCAGCGCCGGCCCGGCGGCAAGGTCGCCGAGGCGCGATAGGGCGCGTGTTTCAGCGCCTGATCGTTTCAGGTTGATCAACCTGAAACGTTCCATCAGCCGCTCCGACAACGGCTAAAGCAGGGCCGGTGAACGAATGTGAACCGGTCATGCTTTAGCCAGGAGTCTTGACGATGGAGATTACCCGAGCGGGGTCGCAGCCTTCGGGCAAGGGGCCGGCGGAGTGGTTCACCGGCACGGTCCGCATCGACCCGCTATTCGCTCCGCCCGAACCGGCCCGGGTCAACGGCGCCCTGGTCACCTTCGAGCCGGGCGCCCGCACGGCGTGGCACACGCACCCGCTCGGCCAGACGCTGATCGTGACGGCGGGGCTCGGCTCGGTGCAGCGCGAGGGCGGCGCCATCGAGGCGGTCCGGCCCGGCGACGTCGTGTGGTTCGCGCCTGGCGAGAAGCACTGGCACGGCGCCTCGGCGAGCACGGCGATGAGCCACATCGCCGTGCAGGAGAAGCTCGACGGCAAGAATGTCGAGTGGCTCGAGCCGGTCAGCGACCTGGAGTATTCGGGACGAGCCGGCAGCGCTGGCGCCTGAACGCGCCGCAGCGCTGCGCGTCGTTTAGCGGGTTCCCTCGCCCGGCACCCACAGCACGTCGCCCGCCGTGTTCAGGCGGCGGCCGAGCACGAACAGGTGGTCGGAGAGCCGGTTGAGGAAGCGGAGCATGGCCGTCGTCACCGTCTCGCCATGCGCCAGGGCGACCACGCGCCGCTCCGCCCGGCGGGCGACGGTGCGGGCGAGGTGCGCGTGCGCGGAGCCCGCCGAGCCACCCGGCAAGACGAAGCTGGTCAGCGCCGGCAACGCCGCATTCATCGCCTCGACCTCGCGTTCGAGGCGCAGCACCGCCGCCTCGCCGACGCGCAACCGCTGACGCGGCCCTTCGGGCGCGCACAAATCCGCGCCGACGTCGAATAGGTCGTTCTGGATGCGGCCAAGCATCGCGTCCGCATCCGGGTCGGCCGCGCAATGGAGGCGCAGCAGGCCGATCGCGGCGTTCGCTTCGTCAACCGCGCCGATAGCCTCGATGCGCGCCGAATCCTTGTCGACCCGGCTGCCATCGCCAAGCGAGGTCTGGCCGCCATCGCCGCCGCGCGTGACCACCGTGTCGATGCGTATCGTCATCCCCTGGCTCCCTCATAGTGCACCGCGATCCTGAATTCGGACGGCGCCGCGACGCCGCCACTGAGCTGCGGCTGGAAGCGCCACAGCGACAGCGCGCGGACCGCCTCGCGGTCCAGCGAGGGTACGCCGGAGCCGGAAACCACGTCGACCGCCCCGGCCCGGCCATCCGGCGTCACGTGGACCACCATCGCCACCGTGCCGCGCAGCCCCTGGCGCGCCGCTTCGGCCGGATAGCGCGGCGGCAGGTTGCGAAACGCGGAGTTTGGCCGCGCCGGCCTGATCGCGTCCGAGGCGCTGACCGTGTAGGCGTCCTCGTCGCGCGCGGCGTCGCCTGGTTCGTCCAGCATGGACGTCTGCCAACGCGCCGCGACCGGCGAGGCCTGAGGCGCTGCCGGCGCTTCGGCGGCGGCGGGCGAGGGTGCCGGCGTCGCCTGCTTGGC
>CAXTSD010000344.1:0-3019 GCA_964246775.1 uncultured Acetobacteraceae bacterium
GCCTGCGCGTCGGCGCAGCGTCTCGGCCGGCCACTGACCTTGCTCTCCGCCCCCGGCGCCGCCGGAACGCTCGGCGCCTTGTGGTGGGCGGCCCTCGTGCGCTCGGCGCGCGAGAGCCATCCTGGCCTGCCGGTCGACGATCTGCTCGATTGCGGCGCCGCGCCCGGCCGGGTGCACGAAGCGCTGCGCTGCGGCCTGACACGGCTGATCCTCGCGCCTTGCCCGGCCTACACGCCGCTGGCCGCCCTCGTCGCGAGCCTGGGCGGCGTGCTGCTGGCCAAACCCCCGCCCGCGCTTGATCTCGCCGATCGCCACGCCGTGGGCCGGCTCGAAGCCTGGCTCTCTCGGCGAAGCACTGGGCCCGCCGATCGTGACAGCGGGTCCCCGGTGCGGTAAGCCGCTCGACGCCGGTTGCTGCGAAGCTGCACAGAGACCGCGCCACTCCGTTGGGGCGACCTCACGCGCCCGTAGAAGGCGCGACGGCATCACGACGCCGAGAGGAGAGTATGAACCATGCGCATCACGCAGAGCGTCAAGACCATTCTCGACAACTACGAGAGCGACAATCCCGGCACCAAGGGCAACCTTGCCCGCATCCTCATGGAAGGCAAGCTGGGCGGCACCGGCAAGCTGCTGATCCTGCCGGTCGACCAGGGCTTCGAGCACGGCCCGGCCCGCTCCTTCGCCGCCAACCCGCCTGCCTACGACCCGCACTACCACTTCCAGATCGCGATCGAGGCCGGCCTGTCGGCCTACGCGGCGCCGCTCGGCATGCTCGAGGCGGCGGCCGGCAGCTATGCCGGCAGCATCCCGACCATACTCAAGACCAACAGCTCGAACTCGCTCGCCACCGACAAGGACCAGGCGGTCACCGGCTCGGTGTCGGACGCGCTGCGCCTCGGCTGCTC
Source organism: uncultured Acetobacteraceae bacterium (assembly GCA_964246775.1). Classification (GTDB taxonomy): domain Bacteria; phylum Pseudomonadota; class Alphaproteobacteria; order Acetobacterales; family Acetobacteraceae; genus CAXMMR01. The sequence goes on from CAXTSD010000344.1 coordinate 909, forward strand.
GGCGATCGGCTTCACCATCTATCCGGGTTCCGAGTTCGCCTTCGCCCAGATGGAGGAGCTGCGCGAGCTCGCCGAGGAAGCCAAGGCCGCCGGCCTCGTCGTCGTCGTCTGGAGCTATCCGCGCGGCCCCGGGCTCGACAAGGCCGGCGAGACGGCGATCGACATCTGCGCCTACGCCGCCCACATGGCGGCGCTGTGCGGCGCCCACATCATCAAGGTCAAGCCGCCGACGGAGCATCTGAGCCTGCCATCGGCCAAGAAGGTCTACGAGGAGCAGCGCATCGACATCTCGACGATGGCCAAGCGCGTCGAGCACGTCGTGCAGGCCTGCTTCGCCGGACGGCGCATCGTCGTGTTCTCCGGCGGCGAGGCGAACAACGACACCGAAGCGCTGTATGCGACCTTCCGCGGCATACGCGACGGCGGCGCCAATGGCAGCATCATCGGCCGCAACACGTTTCAGCGCCCGAAGCCGGAGGCGCTCACCCTGCTGCAGACCATCATCGACATCTATCTCGACAAGGCCTGACCCGGGCGGACCATGCCATCCTGTCAGCTTTACCTGATTACGCCGGCGAGCCTCGAGCCCGAAGCGTTCAGCGACCGGCTCGCGCTCGCGCTTGACGCCGGCCCGGTCGCCGCCCTGCAGCTTCGGCTCAAGGGCGTCGACGACGACGGCCTGCGGCGTGCGATCGACGTCCTGCGCCCGGTCGCGCAGCGCCGCGGCGTCGCCTTCATCCTCAACGACCGGCCTGACCTCGCCGCCGAGACCGGTTGCGACGGTGCCCATATCGGTGCCGACGACATGCCGGCCGAACAGGCGCGCCGCCTGCTCGGCAACCTGCAGCTCGGCGTCTCGTGCTATGACAGCCGCGACCTCGCCATGCAGGCGGGTGACGCCGGCGCCGACTATGTCGCGTTCGGCGCGTTCTTCCCGTCGATCACCAAGCAGGCGAGCGCGCATCCCGGACCAGGGCTGCTGTCCTGGTGGTCCGAGCTGATGGAGCCGCCCGTGGTCGCCATCGGCGGCATCAACGCGGGCAACTGCGCGAAGCTGGTGGCGGCCGGCGCCGACTTCCTCGCCGTGGTCAACGCGGTGTGGGGGCATCCCGAGGGCGAGGCGGCGGGGGTGAGGGCGATGATCGAGGCGATGCGGGTTTCAGGTTGATCCAACCGGAAACGATCAGGCGCTAACACCCGTCGCCATGCAGGCTCCAGCCGGTGACGACGCCACGATCGATCTCGAGCGTGGTCTCGCAGGCGCTCTGCACGACCTCGGTCGGAAAGCCGCCGTAGAAACCGCCAAAGCCGCCATAGCCCAGACCGCCATAGCCGAGGCCGCCAAAGCCAGGGCCGCCAAAGCCGAAGCCGCCGTAATCCCCAGGAAACACCGATTGCTGCTGCTGCACGTAGGCGACGAAGTGGTGCCCGCCGGCGTCGTAGGAGCGTGTCGGCACGCCGAAGCGACGCACCATCACCGTCTCGCTCTGCCCGATCATGCCGTCGAGCACCTGCTTGCGGGTCGGACCGACGACGCAGCTCGCGAGGCAGAGCAGGCCGAGGGCGGTCAGGATGCGGTGGGTCATGATCGGCGCGAACGTCGCCGCTCAGGCCGAGGTTGCCGGCAGCCACAGCACCTGCTCGAGCCGGTCGGCGCCCGAGGCCAGCAGGGCCAGCCGGTCGAAGCCGAGCGCGATGCCTGAGCAGGGCGGCAGCCCATGCGCCAGGGCGGCGAGAAAATCCTCGTCGAGCGGCCAGTCGCGGCCGTCAAGATCGCCGGCGTGCTCGGCCGCCCGGCGCTGCCGGTCGACCAGGAAACGCCGCCGCTGCTCGGCCGGGTCGGCGAGTTCCTCGAAGGCGTTGGCGAGTTCGACGCCGTCGAGATAGAGCTCGAAGCGCAGCGCCTGGCGCGGGTCGTCCGGGTCGCGCCTGGCCAGCGCCGCCTGCGGCGTCGGCCAACGGGTGAGAAAGGTCGGCCGGCCGCGCCCGATTGCCGGCTCGACGCGCTCGAGCAGCAGCCGGAAGAACACATCCTCCCAGCCCTCGCCCTGGCGCAGCGGCGTTTGCGCGGCGCGCGCGAGGGCGGCCGCATCGCCGGCCGTCCCGAGCAC
>CAXTSD010000345.1:0-3013 GCA_964246775.1 uncultured Acetobacteraceae bacterium
CCGCCGCGGTGGTCTGCGGCAGCCTGGTCGCGTCCGGATCAGGCTTGCCGGCGTCAGGGCTGCCGGCGCTCGCCGCGATCGCGCTGCTGCTCGGCATCGTCGCCGAGGCCGGCGACCTGTTCGAGAGCGCGCTCAAGCGCCGCTGCGGGGTCAAGGATTCCGGCCGCCTGATCCCCGGCCACGGCGGCCTGCTCGACCGCTTCGACGGCCTGCTCGCCACCGCCCCGATCGCCTGCCTGCTGCTGCCCGGGGCGTTCGGCTCGACCGCCGGACAGATCGCGTCCAACGGAGGAGCCGGCTGGTGGTGAAAACGGTGACGGTGCTCGGCGCCACGGGCAGCGTCGGGCGCAGCACGGTCGACCTGCTGGCCGCCAACCCCGAGCGCTTCCGCGTCCGCGCCCTGGTCGGCAACCGCAACGTCGCCCTGCTCGCCAGCCAGGCGCGGGCGCTCGGCGCCGAGCTCGCCGTCTGCCACGACGCCGCCTGCCACCGCGAGCTCGCCGCCCTGCTTGCCGGCACGTCCATACGCACCGCCTGCGGCCCCGCCGCGGTCATCGAGGCGGCATCGCTGCCCGCCGACTGGACGAGGCCGGCGATCACCGGCGGCGCCGGCCTGCGCCCGACGCTTGCCGCCATCGGCGGCGGCCGGGCGGTGGCACTCGCCAACAAGGAGGCGCTGGTCGCCGCCGGCGAGGTCATGCTGCGCGCCGTCGCCGCCGCCGGCGCCACCCTGCTGCCGGTCGACAGCGAGCACAACGCGATCTTCCAGTCGCTCGCCGATGGCAACCGCGACGCCGTCGAACACATCACGCTGACCGCCTCCGGCGGCCCGTTCCGCGACTCGACGCTCGAGGAGATGGCGCGCGCCACACCGGAGGCCGCGCTCAAGCACCCGATCTGGTCGATGGGCGCCAAGATCTCGATCGACAGCGCGACGCTGCTCAACAAGGGACTCGAGCTGATCGAGGCGGCGCGGCTGTTCGACCTGCCCGAACACCGCATCCAGGTGCTGATCCACCCGCAATCGATCGTCCACGGCATGGTGCACTACAGCGACGGCAGCGTCATCGCCCAGCTCGGCTCGCCCGACATGCGCATCCCGATCGCCCACGCACTCGCCTGGCCCGCCCGCATCGCCACACGCTCGCCGCGCCTTGACCTCGCCGCCACCGGCCGGCTCGACTTCGCCGCACCAGACGACGCGCGCTTCCCCGCGCTCCGCCTCGCCCGCGAGGCGCTGCGCGCCGGCGGCGGCGCACCCGCCATACTCTCCGCCGCCAACGAGATCGCCGTTGCCGCCTTCCTCGAGCGGCGACTCGGCTTCCTGCAGATCGCCGGCTTGGTCGAAACCGTGATGAACCGCCTCGGCGCCCCCGCCGCCGACACCCTGGAGGCGGTGCTCGCCATCGACGGGCATGCGCGCCGCATCGCCGCCGGGCTGGTGGCGGCTCGGGCGGCTTGAGGCAAGGCAGGGGAAGGAAGGCGAGGGCTCTGCCCTCGACCCGTTAAAGGCGTAGCCTTTAAAATCCATTTTTTACACAATCGGGGGCGAGCGCCGTTGGTTGGCGAGGAGCTAAAGGCTTCGCCAAGTAAGAAAAAAGAATGCCGGTCTGGGCCGGCTCGGCCCAGCGGGTCCAGGGCAGAGCCCTGGCCTTCCTTGCCTTGACCTTGCGCCCCCGACCGCCGCGTCCGACTTGTTGATGAACCCGCTGGAACCGTTCCGATGCATCTGCCGCACGCGCTCACCACCGTTCTGGCCTTCGTCGTCGTGCTCGGCGTGCTGGTGTTCATCCACGAGCTCGGCCACTACCTCGCGGCGCGCTGGCGCGGCGTCCACGCCGAGGCGTTTTCGGTCGGCTTCGGGCGGGCGATCTGGAGCCGGACGGACCGGCGCGGCACGGTGTGGCAGGTCGGCATGCTGCCGTTCGGCGGCTATGTGCGGCTGCACGGCATGGGCAACACCTACGAGGGCGATCAGCAGGCGGGCGAGTCGGCGTATCGCCGCGGCTCGGCGTTCTTCGAAAAGACCGTGCTGTCGCGGGCGATCGTCGTCGCCGCCGGGCCGGTGGCGAACTTCGTGCTCGCGGTCGTGCTGTTCGCGTTGCTGTTCGGCATCGCCGGGCAGGTGGTGCCGCGCGCCGTGGTCGGCGACGTGCTGCCTGGCTCCGCCGCGGCCAAGGCGGGGCTGCGTCCGGGCGACCGGATCACCGCCATCGACGGCCATCCCGTCGCCCGGTTCGAGGACATCCAGCGCATCGTCATCGGCAGCGCCGGCCGGGCGCTCGACATGCGCCTCGCGCGCGCCGGCGCGAGCCTCGACCTGCCGGTGACGCCGGCGGCGAAGGACCCGGCGGCGGCGCACCCAGTCGGCATGCTCGGCATCACCAGCCAGGGCATCGACACGCACCGACTGTCGCCAGGTGCCGCCGTGCTCGCCGGTGTCACCACGAGCTGGGAGATCGGCCGGCAGACCCTGGCCGGGCTGTGGACGATCATCGTCTCCGGTCGCGGCTCGGACGATCTCGGCGGCCCGCTGCGCATCGCCCAGCTCTCGGGGCAGGTGGCGGAGCTAGGGCTCGCGAGCTTCGTCAACTTCATCGCCCTGCTATCGATCAACCTCGGCCTCGTGAACCTGTTCCCGGTGCCGATCCTCGATGGCGGCCACCTGATGTTCTACGCCGCCGAGGCGCTGCGCGGGCGGCCGCTGCCGGAGCGCGCGCAAGCCTTCGGCCAGCGCGCCGGGCTGGCGCTGATCGGCGCCATGTTCATCTTCGCGACCTGGAACGACCTCACGCATTTCGGGCTGTTCCGCTGGGTCGCCCACCTGATCGGCTAGCGCCTGATCGTTTCAGGTTGAGTCAACCTGAAACGTTCTATCAGGCGCTCCTACAGCCGCGACGCCGGCGTGAGCGCGCGTTGTCTCCGAGAAGAGACACATTGGACATGCCTGATTAACCCGTGTAGCGGAGCGTCCACGCGGAGGGTATCGTCCGCACGCTTTCGTTCCCGCCGG
>CAXTSD010000346.1:0-2996 GCA_964246775.1 uncultured Acetobacteraceae bacterium
TCGCTCACCGGTCGTGCCTCGCCAGCGCCGCGGCGCGGATCGCCCGCAGCATCGGCCCGTCCTGATCGGGCGGGATCGGCAGGCGCCCGGTCAGCCAGTCGGCGAGCTCTGGATCGGGCAGCTCCAGTATCTCCTCGAGCCGCACCAGCTCGGCCTCGCTGAAGCCGGCGATGCGGGGCGCGACATAGCCGCCGATCAGCAGGTCGTTCTCATGCGTGCCGCGGTGATTGGCGCGGAACAGGATGCGGCGGCGGCGCGTGTCGAGCCCCGTCGCGTCGCGGGCGGTGTCCGGCCGGGCCGGGTCGTGCGATGTTTCGTCCATGGCGTTAACGTCATATAGCGGCGCCTCCCCTCAAGGCCAGAGAGCGCCGCCAATTGCCCGCCAACGGCTCCACCCCTCTCGCGCCCGACGCCGTGGCGCCGCTGCTGGCGCCGGTCGCCTCCCTGCCCGGGGTCGGCCCGGCGATCGCCCGGCTGCTCGAGCGCGTCGCCGGACCGCGCGTGCTCGACCTGCTGTTCCACCTGCCGGAAAGCTATGTCGACCGCAGCCGTCGCGAGACGATAAAGTCCGCGCCGAAGGGCGTGGTCACCATCGAGCTCGAGGTGCTGCGTCACGAGCCGCCGGCCAACGCCCGCCAGCCCTGGCGCGTGATCGTGCAGGACGCGACCGGCTTCGGCGAGGTGGTGTTCTTCTCCGCCGCGCGACTCGCCCGCATGCCGGTCGGCGCGCGGCTGCTGGTCTCGGGCAAGGCCGACCGCTATGGCGAGCGGCTGCAGCTCAGCCACCCCGACTGCATCGTACCGGCCGAGCGGCCCGAGCTGATGCCGGGTCTCGACCCGGTCTGGCCGCTCACCGCCGGGCTGTTTCCCTCGCAGATACGCAACGCGATGCGCGCCGCCGTCGCTCTCGCCGACGGCCTGCCGGAGTGGCTCGACCCGGCGCTGCTGGAACGCGAGGGTTGGCCGAGCTTTTTCGCCGCCCTCAGCGCGGTGCAGCTGCCGCAAGCGGCCCCGGCGCCCGGGGCTCGGGCGCGTCTCGCCTATGACGAGCTGCTCGCCCATCAGCTGGCGATGGCCTGGATGCGCGCCCGCGAGCGCAACCGGCCCGGCCGCCCGCTCGCCGGTGACGGCAGCCTGCGGCGCATCGCGCTCGCCCGCTTTGGCTACGCGCTCACCCCGGCGCAGACCGCGGCGCTCTCGGAGATCGACGCCGACCTCGCGGCGCCGCGACGCATGCTGCGGCTGCTGCAGGGCGATGTCGGCTCGGGCAAGACGCTGGTCGCGCTGCTCGCCATGCTGCGCTGCGTCGAGGCGGGCGCGCAGGCGGCGATGATGGCGCCGACGGAGGTGCTGGCAAAGCAGCATCACCGGGTGCTGGGCAGGCTCAGCCCACGCCCGGTCGGCCTGCTCACCGGCTCGGTCAAGGGGGTCGCGCGTCGCAACACGCTGCTGGCGCTGGCCGCCGGCCGCCTGCCGATGGTGGTCGGCACCCACGCGCTGTTCCAGGACGCGGTGAGCTACAAGGAGCTCGGGCTGGCCGTGATCGACGAGCAGCATCGCTTCGGGGTTGAGCAGCGCATGATGCTCGGCGCCAAGGGCCAGCGCACCGACATACTGGTGATGACCGCGACGCCGATCCCGCGCACCCTGCTGCTGACGCAATGGGGCGAGATGGAGGTCAGCCGGCTGGCCGGCAAGCCGGCGGGACGCCAGCCGATCCGCACCACGCTGCACTCGCTCGCCGGCCTGCCCGAGATCATCGACGGGATCGCCCGCGCGCTCACGCGGGGCGAGCAGGTGTTCTGGGTCTGCCCGATGGTGGCGGAAAGCGAGCTGGCCGATCTTGCCGCGGCCGAGGCCCGCCATGCCGCGCTGCGCTCGCTGCTGCCGGGATTTTGCGAGGTGATCGGCCTCGCGCACGGCCAGCAGGAGCCGGCGACACGCGATGCGGCGCTGGCCGGCTTCGCGGCGGGGACGACGCGCCTGCTGGTCGCGACCACGGTGATCGAGGTCGGCGTTGACGTGCCGGCGGCGAGCGTCATGGTGGTCGAGCAGGCGGAGCGCTTCGGCCTCGCCCAGTTGCATCAACTGCGCGGCCGCGTCGGTCGCGGCGCGTCGGCGAGCTTCTGCCTGCTGCTGCACGGCGATGGGCTGAGCGATCTGGCGCGCCGCCGGCTTACCTTGCTGCGTGACACCGAGGACGGCTTCCTGATCGCCGACCAGGATTTTCGCCTGCGCGGCGGCGGCGAGCTGATCGGCAAGCGGCAATCCGGCCTGCCCGGCTACCGTCTCGCCGACCCGGTGCAGCATGAGGACTTGCTGCGCACGGCACGGTGCGAGGCGGTCCATGTGCTGGAGCGGTTCCCGATGCTGAAGGAAGGCCGCGGCCCGGCGCTGCGCCTGCTGATGCGCCTGTTCGAACGCGGCGACGGCTTGCGCGCCCTGGCGGCGGGATGACCGGGCGGGAATACCCGGCGCGGCCGATCGTCGGCATCGGCATCGTGCTGCTCAGGCCGCAAGCGGGCTCGGTCGAGGTCCTGCTGGTGCGGCGCGGCAAGCCTGCCCGGCGGCGCCCAGCGGCTTGGCGAACGGGCCGAGGATGCGGCGCGACGCGAGCTGGCGGAGGAGACCGGCCTGCCAGTCGGCGCGCTGACCCTGGTCGCGCATGTCGACAGCATCCACCCGGATGCCGACGGGGTGATCCAGTATCACTACACGATCCTGGATTTCGCCGGCGTCAGCCTGGCCGGCGATCCGGTCGCCGGCGACGACGCGCAACTCTGCCGGTTTATATCGACCGAGTCTTTGGCCGGCTACGCGCTCAGCGAGGACGCGCGCCGCGTGATCGCCGAGGCGCGTGCCCTGCTCGGGCTTTGAGCAGGGTTCGTTCAACAGGCCAAAAGTAAGGCGAGGGCTCTGCCCTCGACCCGGGGGGGGGGAACACCAAAGGGGGAGGGGCCCCGCCCGGGGGGGGGGGGGGGCCCCCCCCCCAGTAT
>CAXTSD010000347.1:0-2990 GCA_964246775.1 uncultured Acetobacteraceae bacterium
CCGACGCTGGTTGACGACCTGGTGCGGCGCTGCCAGCTATCGCCGTCCGCCGCGATGGCGGCGCTGCTCGAGCTGGAACTGGCCGGGCGCATCGAGACCCTGCCTGGCAATCGGGTTTGCCTGCTGGCCGGAAACTAGCGCATCATTCCTTCAGGCATGACCAGCAGACCACTATAAATGCGTGTGAGAACAATACGCTAGAGTGTTACGCATGCGCCCCCCGGCGCTGCCGCCGCTCGAGCTTCGAGGGCCCGAATGGACGTCGTCGTCGTCGAATCGCCAGCAAAGGCGAAGACCATCAACAAGTACCTGGGCGACGGCTACACGGTGCTGGCGAGCTTCGGCCACGTGCGCGACTTGCCGCCCAAGGACGGCTCGGTGCGGCCGGCAGAGGATTTCGCGATGGACTGGCAGGCCGACGAGCGCGGCAGCCGGCAGGTCGCCGCGATTGCCAAGGCCCTCAAGGGCGCGAAGCGCCTGTATCTGGCGACCGACCCGGACCGCGAGGGCGAGGCGATCTCCTGGCACGTCCGCGCCATGCTGGAGGAGAAGGCGCTGCTGCGCGGCGTCGAGGTGCATCGCATCAGCTTCAACGAGGTCACGCGCTCGGCGGTGCGCTACGCGATCGAGCATCCGCGCGAGCTCGACCAGCCGTTGATCCACGCCTATCTCGCCCGCCGCGCGCTCGACTACCTGGTCGGCTTCACGCTCTCGCCGGTGCTGTGGCGCAAGTTGCCGGGGTCGCGTTCGGCGGGCCGGGTGCAGTCGGTGGCGCTGCGCCTGGTGTGCGAGCGCGAGGCCGCGATCGAGGCGTTCCGGCCGCGCGAATACTGGACGGTGGAGGCGCAGTTCGCGACCCCGGCCGGGGCGCCGTTCGCCGCCAGGCTCACCCATCTCGACGGCAGGCGGCTCGACCAGTTCACGCTGAACACCGAGGCGCTGGCGGCGGCGGCGAAGGCTGCGGTGGAGGCGGGGTCGTTCAGCGTCGGCGCGGTGGAGAGAAAGCGGGTCAAGCGCCACCCGCCGCCGCCGTTCACCACCTCCACCCTGCAGCAGGAGGCCTCGCGCAAGCTCGGCATGGGGGCGCAGGCGGCGATGCGCACCGCGCAGGGGCTGTACGAGGGCGTCGAGCTCGGCGGCGAGACGGTCGGGCTGATCACCTACATGCGCACCGACGGGGTGCAGATGGCGCGCGAGGCGATCCACGCCATACGCGACCACGTCGAGGGCTCGTTCGGCCAGCGCTACGTTCCGGCGGCGCCGCGCGAATACGCCTCCAAGGCGAAGAACGCCCAGGAGGCGCACGAAGCGGTGCGCCCGACCGACGTCGACCGCACCCCGGACAGCGTCGCGCGCTTCCTCAACCACGACCAGCGCCGGCTCTACGAGCTGGTCTGGAAGCGCGCCGTCGCGAGCCAAATGCAGTCCGCGGAGCTCGACCAGGTGGCGGTCGACGTGGTCTCCGGCGGGCTCACCCTGCGCGCCACTGGCTCGATCATCGCCTTCGACGGGTTCCTCAAGCTGTATCGCGAGGGCACCGACGACGACAGCGAGGGCGAGGGCGAGGAGCGTGACGCCTCCAAGATGCTGCCGCCGATGAGCGAGCGCGACCCGCTCAGACGCGGCGAGGTCGCGGCCAGCCAGCACTTCACCCAGCCGCCGCCGCGCTACTCGGAGGCCTCGCTGGTCAAGCAGATGGAGGAGCTCGGCATCGGCCGGCCGTCGACCTATGCCTCGATCCTGACCGTGCTGCGCGACCGCAACTACGTGCGGCTGGAGGGCCGCCGCTTCGTGCCGGAGGATCGCGGCCGGCTGGTCACCGCCTTTCTCACCAGCTTCTTCGAGCGCTACGTCGATAGCGGCTTCACCGCCGGGCTCGAGGCGCAGCTCGACGACGTTTCGGACGACCGGCTCGACTGGCGGGCGCTGATGCGGGCGTTCTGGGAGGAGTTCTCGCAGGCGATCGAGCAGACCCGCGAGCTCAAGATCAGCGACGTCATTGACGCGCTCGACAAGGACCTCGGCGAGCATTTCTTTCCCGGACGCGCCGACGGCAGCGATCCGCGCCTCTGCCCGGCCTGCCACGCCGGGCGGCTGGGATTGCGGCTCGGCCGGCATGGCAGCTTCCTCGGCTGCTCGAACTATCCGAACTGCCAGTACACCCGCCGGCTCGCCGTCGAGGGCGGCGAGGGCGAGGCGGAGACGCTGAAGGAGGGGATGCGCGTCCTCGGCGAGGCGGCCAACGGCGAGACGATCACGGTGAAGCGAGGGCCGTACGGGCTCTACGTGCAGCAGGGCGAGCCGGACCCGGAGGACAAGAAGGCCAAGCCGAGGCGCGCTTCGCTGCCGAAGGGGCTCGACGGCGAGCAGATCACGCTCGAACAGGCGCTCGGCCTGCTGTCGCTGCCGCGCCTGGTCGGCCTGCATCCCGAAACCCGCCAGCCGATCGAGGCCGGGCTCGGACGGTTCGGGCCGTATGTGAAGATGGGGCCGATCTACGGCTCGCTCGACCGCGACGACGACGTGCTCGCGGTCGGCCTCAACCGCGCCGTCGACGTGCTGGCGAAGAAGCTCGACAGCGTGCGCTCGCTCGGGCCGCATCCGAAGGACCAGGCGGAGGTGCTGGTCAAGAAGGGCCGGTTCGGGCCGTATCTGCAGCATGGCGGCGTCGTCGCCAACGTGCCGCGCGGCACCGAGATGGACGAGGTGACGCTCGCGGCCGCGGTGGCGCTGCTCGCCGAGCGCGGCAAGCCGCTCAAGGCGCGCGGCAAGTCGGCGGTCAAGCGCAAGGCGGCAACGGTGGAGGCACCGCCGCCGCCAGCCAAGCCGAAACCTCGCCCGAGAGCCAAGAAGAAAACAGTCAAGAAGAAGTCCGCGGCGCGCAAGCCGGCCAGGGCGGCGGCGAGCGCCGGGTAGGGCCGGGCCCGGCCCTGGTCCTGCCGGCGCCGACGCTTATATCTTCGGCGACGTGCCAAAGCTCACCCCTGCCC
>CAXTSD010000348.1:0-2975 GCA_964246775.1 uncultured Acetobacteraceae bacterium
GCATGGCGCCGGCGTGCTGCTCACCGGCGCCATGCTGGCCGGCGCCACGACCGCGGTCGCCTCCGGGCGCAAGGTCGACCGGGTTGCCAGTACGGCCGGCATTCCGTTGCTTGTATGGCTTTGTTTCGCCTCTGTGCTCGGTGAGGAGCTGTGGCGGCGCAACCGGCGCGCTCGATGAAGGTCGGCGACGTGATGACGCGCGACGTCGAGTTCGTGGATGTCGGGACGACGATCGCCGAAGCCGCGGCGGCGATGGGGGATCTGGCGGTCGGCGCCCTGCCGGTCGGCAACGCGGACGACCTGCAAGGCCTGCTGACCGACCGCGACATCCTGTTTCGCGTGGTCGCCGCCGGACGCTCGAACACCCAGACCTCCGTCGGCGAAGTGATGACGACGACGCTGTTCTCCTGCCGCCAGGAGGACGAGATCGGCACCGCGCTTGACCTCATGGGCGCGCGCAATCTGCGTCGCCTGCCGGTGCTCGACGGCAATGGCCGCGTCGTCGGGCTGATCACCCTCGCCGACCTGTCACGCTCGATGCTCCTCGAGAGCCGGGTGATCCAGCGCGCCGTCGGCGAGATTTCGGGAACGGCGGCTCCGACGGGCTAGGGCGGCGTTTCCGCCGGCAGGGTAGAGACGTGACGATGATGACTGCGACTTGGAGAGGGCGTCCATGAGGATCGGCGTGGTGGTGGTGGCGCATGCGGCGACCGACCTCCAGGCGCTGGCGGAGCGTTGCCGCGCCGCCACGACCGAGCTGCCGCACTGGTATGTCGCCGCGTTCGCCCCGGAGCCGCAGCAACGCGCCGGCCTCGCCCGTTTCGTGCTCGAGCAGCCGGCGACGCTGTGGCTGCATGCCGCGCCTGTCGCCGTTGCGAGCGCGCAGAACGAGGCGATCCTCGCGTCCGCCGCGGACGGAAGCGATGTCACGATCCTGCTCGAGCCGGAGGTGGAGTTCGCGCCTGGCGGGCTCGACCGGTTTGCCGCGTTCGTGCTGCAGCAGGAAGCGGCGGGCATCGTCCTCGCCGGCCTCGCCGAACGCGCGGGAAGCACCGCCGGCTGCGTCGCGATCGGGCCGGCCGCCTATAATTGGCTCGGCGCTCTCGATGAGAATATCGCGACGGCCGAGCTCGTCCTGACGGACTACCTGCTGCGCGCGGCTGCCGCTTCAATCCCGGTCGCCGTCGATCCGACGCCGCTGCTGCGTGCCGCCCCTCGCGAGGCGGAGGCGTCGGCGACGACCTCGGTGCAGCGTTATTTCGCGACCAAGTGGGGCGGCCCGCCAGGGGCGACGACAGAGGCGCGACCGTTCGGCAGCCTCAGCAGCCGCATCGACTGGTCTGCCAGGCGAGCGCCTTATGGCGCGGCACATGACCTGCCGCGCCCGCCGCCGGCGCGGCCGGAGATGTTCGTGTCGCGGCCGTTGGCGAGCGAGACGACGCCGCTCGAGCGCATCTCACCCGGGCCGGCGCAGCAGGCGGTGCTGCGCGCGAGCATACGCGCCGTCTATCAGGCAATGCTGGAACGCGAGCCGGAGGAGGCGGCGTATGACTGGTACGTCGAACGGCTGGCAAGCGGCGCGACGACGCTCACCGAACTGTGCGGCATAGTGCGCGGCAGCGACGAGCACCGGATGCTCGCCGCGGCGCGCGAGCCGACGCGCGAGCCATCGTGACGTGTCAGCCGACGCCGTGCTGGCTGTGCAGACGCGCCACGATGTCGGCCGGCAGCTTCAGCCGCAGCGCCAGATAGGCGAGATACGCCCTGACCACCGGATCCTGGGTGTCGATCGCGAGCAACGAGGCGGCGTAGAACAGCGAGGCGACGTGCGGATCATGCACGCCGCGCAGCAGCGTCTCGAGCGGCGCCGGCAGGCGCAGCGCCTCGCCAGGCGACAGCGCGGCGTCGACCAGCCCGACCGCCGACAGCGCGCCGCGCAACCGGCGCTCCTCCGCCTCGCCGCGATGCCCGGCGCTGGCGGCGGCGAGTGCGGCGGCACGGATCAGCAGCTCGGTCTGCCCCTGGTCGAGATGGCCGAAGGCGGTCGGCGGCGGCCCGAGCAGCTGCTGGCGGTTGCGCAGCTGGGTGAACATGATCTTGGCCGCCAGCACGTCGAGCGGCGCATCCTCCATCGCGCCCACCGGATCCGGCGCGGCGCTCACGTGCTCGCGCACCTGCACCGCCCGACCATACAACACGCCGCCGCCGCGCATCAGCCGTCGCGCGAGGGCCAGCGCCGTCGCCACTCCGGCGCCCGCCGCGACGCCGGTTTTGGGGCCAGTCTTCGCGCCAGTCTTGGAGCCGGTCACAGCGTCGCGCCGGCGAGCAGCAGCGGCACGCCGGCGACACCTAGGCCCGCCGCGAGCGCAAGCTCCAGCGCCGGCTCGCCGCGCAGCCGGACGAGCCCGGTGGAGGCGCCGAGTGCCAGTGCCAGCAGCACCGGATCGACGCCGACGTGAAGCTCCGCGGCCCAGGCGAGACCGAGCGGTCCGGCGAACAGCACCGTCGCCGCCGAGCCGAACAGCCGCGCGCCGACCAGACCGGCCAGCAGCATCATCTCCATCAGCGCCGAGCCGGGCAGCGAGGGCAGCGAGCGCGCGAGCCACGCCCCGGCCTGCCGCATCGCGACCGCTCGCGCCGCCGCTTCGGAGACCGGCAGCAGGCAAGCCAAGGTGATCAGCAGCTTCCAGGCGATGGCGCCATAGGCCTGCTCGGCGGTGACGACGCCGCGCGCGATCAGCACGCCGACGGCGCCGGTCAGCGACAGCGCCAGCACGACGTCGTTCGGGAACGGCTCGGGCGTCGCGTCGCTCAGCTTCAGCGCCCGCCCGAGCAGCCAGGCGCCGAGCAGCGCCAGGGCGAGCAGCAGCAGCGGCACCGGCGCGAGGCGGCTGCGTCCGAGCTGCAGCCGGCGCTCGTTGAGCTTGAGGCAGCCGAGCGCCGACAGCGCGCCGCCGGTGCGCTCGGCATTGCCG
>CAXTSD010000349.1:0-2927 GCA_964246775.1 uncultured Acetobacteraceae bacterium
AGGGTGCAGCGTGCGGCGGGGCGGGGCGGGGGAACGGCGCGTTGAGCCGCACGATCGTGAGGTTGAGGTAGGCGGCGAAGCTGACCCAGAGCAGGTACGGCGCGAGCAGCCAGGCGGCGAGCGGCGAGGGTCCGGTGAAATCGAGCATCAGCACCGCGATCGACAGCCAGAGTGCCACGACCTCGACGAGCGCCCAGTCCGGCCGCTGCAGCTTGAAGAACAGGGCGCTCCACAGGATGTTCAGCCCGGCATTGGCGGCCAGCAGCAGCAATGCATAGCTGCGCTCGGCGGCGGTCTCGGCGTGGCTCCAGACCAGCACGACGGACCAGGCGACGAGCCCGCCGATCAGCGTCCAGACCGGCGCGAACAGCCAGTCGGGCGGCTGCCAGCTCGGCTTGTGCAGCAGCCTGTACCAGGGCCCGATCGGGGTCAGCGCGCCGCCGGCGCCGAGCACGGCGGCGGTGGCCAGCACGGCGGCGAGGATGGTCAGCGTCACGCTGATTTCCGCAGTCCGCCGCGCGACCGCAGCCGCAGCCGCGGCCGCGTCGCCCAGACCGGGGCGAAGCCGGTCAGGTGGGCGATGTTCTTGGCAAAAATCCGCAGATGCACCGCCGGTTTCGCCCGCACCAGCTCCTTCGTCATGTAGGCCGACCAGGTCAGCGCCTGCACGTCGCGGTCGCGGCAGATGCTGACGAAGCGCTCGCGTCGGCTGTCGCTTGCGTACCAGAAGCGCTGCATCAGGCCGAGCATCGCGAACACCTGGCCATGCGCGCGCATAAAGCGCTTGCGGGCGAGGCGGAGCGAGGCCGGATCGCCGCTGGCGAGGAACGCCGCGACCGCCTCGGCGGCGAGCCGGCCGCCGAGCATGGCGTAGTAGATGCCCTCGCCGGAGGCCGGCGCGACGACGCCCGCCGCATCGCCCGCCAGCACGACGTCGCGGCCGTTGTCCCAGCGCTTGAGCGGACGCAGCGGGATCGGCGCGCCTTCGCGCCTGAGCGTTTCGGCGGCGGCAAGCCCGGTCGCCTGGCGCAGCCGCGCCGTCGCGGCGCGCAACGAGAACCCTTTGACGGCGCTGCCGAGGCCGATGCTGGTGGTGTTGCCGTGCGGGAACACCCAGCCGTAGAAATCCGGCGACAGCGAGCCGCGATAGTGCACCTCGCACAACGAGGGATCGTGCTGGTCCGGGGTGCGGACGATCTCGTGATAGGCGAACACGTATTTCATCCGCTCGGCGCCGGGGATCTCGGCGCGGCCGACGGCGGAGCGCGCGCCGTCGGCGCCGATCACCGCCCGGCAGCGCAGCGAAAACGCCGCGCCGTCAGCGTCGCGGCAGGCCCGCGCCACCGTGCCGTCCAGCTCGCGCGAAAAACGCTCGAAGCTGCCGCTGTGGCGGATCGCGCCGTCGCTCTCGGCGCGGGCGCGCAGCCATTTGTCAAAGCCCTCGCGGTCGACCATGCCGACGAAACCGTCCTCGATAGGCATGTCGGCGCTGCGCTCGGAAGGTGCGAAAACCCGCGCCGCGGTGGCCCGGGCGACCAGCATCTAGTCGGGGATGGCAAAATCCTGGATCGCGCGCGGCGGGATGGCGCCGCCGCACGGCTTGATGCGGCCGTCGCGGTCGAGCAGGGCGACGCTGCGTCCGGCGCGCGCGAGCGCCGAGGCGGCGGTCGCTCCCGCCGGGCCGCCGCCGACGACGACAGCGTCATAGATCATGGCGAAGCTCCAAAGCGGTGAGGCGGCGGCTCACGCGGGCAGCCGCAGGGCGCAGGCGGCGGCGAGCATGCCGAGCACGTAGAGGCTGGTGCCGGTGGCGTTGTACCAGGGCGCCTGGCCGCGCGGATCGCGCAGCAGCCGCGGCATGAGCAGCAGCTGGGCGCCGAGCAGCGCCGCGATCATGCCCGCCGCCAGCGGGCGCTGCCAGGTCCACAGCAGGGCGACCACCACCGCCTGCGGCGCCGTCATCACCACCAAGGCGACGCGGCAGGCGATTTCGGCACCGAGCCGGGCCGGCAGCGAGCGCAGGCCCATCTGGCGGTCGCCGTCGATCGACTTGAAGTCGTTCAGCGTCATGATGCCGTGCGCGCCGAGGCTGTAGAGTGCGGCGACCAGGATCACCGCCGGGCGCGGCATCGCCTGGCTCATCACCGCGGCGCCGGCGAACCAGGGCAGGCCCTCATAGGAGACGCCGACGGCGAGATTGCCCCACCAGCCATTGCCCTTGAGGCGCAGCGGCGGCGCGCTGTACGCCCAGGCCAGCGCCAGGCCGATCACCGCGGCGACCGATACCCAGGGCCCGAGCGCCAGCGCGACGGCGAGCGACAGCAGGCTCCACACGATCGCGAGGCCAAGCCCCCAGCGTCCCGGCACCCGTCCCGAGGGGATCGGCCTACCGGGCTCGTTGATCGCGTCGACGTGGCGGTCGAACCAGTCGTTCACCGCCTGGCTGGTGCCGCAGGCGAGCGGGCCGGCGAGCGCCGCGCCGGCGAAAGCGAGATGGGCGCGTGGCCAGACCGGCGCTCCCGAGGCGACGACGCCGCAGCCGAACGCCCAGACCGGCGCGAACCAGGTCAGCGGCTTGAGCAGCGCCAGCAGGTCGCGCGCCGCAGGATGGCGCGAAGCCGGGCGGAGCGGTTCGCCGCCAAGCGGCGGGGGCGATGGAAGCGCGACGCCGCTCATTCCTCGGCCTCGCCGAGATCGCCGAGGCCGTAGCGGCGCAGCTTCACGTACAGGCTCTGCCGGCTGAGCCCGAGCATGTCGGCGGCCGAGGCGCGGTTGTCCTCGGTCAGCTCGAGCGCCGCCTCGATGCACAGCCGCTCGATCACGTCGGTCGCGTCGCGCACCAGCTCCTTCAGCGACACCCGGCCGATCAGCTCGGTCAGCTGCTCGGGCGAGCGCGGCAGGTCGAGCCCGCCGGCGGCGCCGAGCGG
>CAXTSD010000350.1:0-2885 GCA_964246775.1 uncultured Acetobacteraceae bacterium
CTGCGAGGCCTGGGGGTGCGACGATCCCGCCACCATGACGGCGCGGCGCAAGCTTTCCGCCTTGCTGTTCAGCTGAGCCCGCAGGTGGAGGGGAGAGGCCGCGCCGCGGCCGGATGCAGCGGCCGCACGGAGCCGCGGCGTTGAACGTCGAGGGGCGCCGCGAGTGGCCGCTGCCGCGCGAGCTGCCGATCTTTCCGATCAGCGGCGCGCTGCTGCTGCCGGGCAGCCGGCTGCCGCTGCAGGTGTTCGAGCCGCGCTACCTCGCGCTCACCGAGGATGTGCTGGGGTCGGGGCGGATGTTCGGAATGATCCAGCCCAACACGGTGGCGGCGACGGAGGAGACCGAGCCGACCCTGTATCAGGTCGGCTGCCTCGGCCGCATCGTCACCTTCAGCGAGACCGAGGATGGCCGTTACCTGATCACGCTCGCCGGCATCGTGCGGTTCCGCATCCTGACCGAGCTTGCGATGCGGCGCGGCTACCGGGTGGTCGCACCCGACTACGCGCCGTATTGGAGCGACGTCGATCCGCCGGCGATGCCGCTCGCGATCGATCGCGCCGGGCTGCTCGCGGCGCTGCGCGCCTACTTCGTCCAGCAGGGCTACGAGGTGGACTGGGAGGCCGTCACCGCGATGTCGGACGAGGCGCTGGTGACGACGCTGTCGGCCGCCTGCCCGTTCGAGCCGGCGGAAAAGCAGGCGTTGCTGGAGGCCGGCGGCCATGGCGAGCGGGCGGCGAGCCTGCTCGCGCTGCTGCGCATGGCGGCGCATCGAGCCCCCGGCGGCCGGTCGAACGGCGGCGCCGAGGGTGGGCGCCCGAGCTGAAGGAGGCGGAGCATGGCTGACGAGAGTGACGGCGCGGCGCCGGCGGCGGTCGATCCTCGGCTGCTCGAGATGCTGGTCTGCCCGGTGACGCGAGAGGCGCTGGAATACGATCGCGCCGCCGGCGAGCTGATCAGCCGCAAGGCCGGGCTCGCCTATCCGATACGCGACGGCATCCCGATCATGCTGCCCGAAGAGGCGCGGCCGCTCTGATCGCCGCGGGCCTGCCTGCCGGCGATCCCGGGCCACCGGTCGAGATCCGGCTGGTGCGGGCGGACAAGCGGCTTGCGGTGCGGTTCGCCGACGGCGCGGCGTTCAGCCTGCCGGCCGAATACCTGCGGGTGGAAAGCCCGAGCGCCGAGGTGCAAGGCCACGGGCCGGACGAGAGGCGCCTTGTCGCCGGGCGCCGCGAAGTCGGCATCATCGGCGTCGAGCCGGTCGGGAATTACGCCGTGCGGCTGCTGTTCGACGATCTGCACGACACTGGCATCTATAGCTGGAGCTACCTGCACGAGCTCGGCCGGCACCAGGCGGCGCGCTGGGCCAGCTATCTCGCGGCGCTCGAGGCGGCCGGCCTGTCACGCGACCCGCGCGCCCGCTAGACGCAGCTTAGCCAGCCTAGGTTGATGCGGCTAGGCCAGCCTAGGTTGATGCGGCTAGGCCACAATGTGTCTGGATTGTGTCGCCAAATAGCCATTTGCAAGGCGGCTTTGCCGCAACTACAGTTCGGATGCGTAATTGCCGAACAATAAATCAGGACCGCCAACGCGGCTTGGGAGGAGGCCAGAATGCATCAGACGCCATTCGCACCCGGCTTGCGCGCCGGCGATCCGGTGCCATGCGGCGCCTGCAAGTGCTTGACTCCGTTCCGGGGCGGCCACTACGCGCCGAGCAGCGAGTTGTGCCTGTCCTGCACCCTGCCGCCGCCAACCGAGCAGGACGCGATGCGCTACCGGCCCGACTGGGAGTAACGATTGGGGAATAGCGCCGGCTCAGCCGACGCTGAGCGCGGTCAACCCGGCGGCGAGGCAGGCGAGCAGGTCCGGCAAGGCGAGCGCGATACAGCCCTGCGTCGGCGCGTAGTCCGGCTTGGCGACGTGCAGGAAGATCGCCGAGCCGAGGCCACGCCTGACCGGCGCATCATTCCAGCCGAGCACGCCGATCACGTCATACGCCGCGTCGGCGCGCCACAGCGCCTCATGCCGGTCATCGAACGGCAGCCTGACCGGCCGATTGTAGTGTCGGCTGTCGGGATCGTCGCACCAGCCGTCATCGGGCGCCAGCGGCTCGACCGGCACGGCGGCGCGCGGTCGGGCGACCCGGTCGGCGCGATACAGCACGCGTCGCAACGAAAGCAGCCCGATCGGCGTCGCCTCGTCGCCTTCCCGCTTGTCGGCGCTGAGCCCGCCGCGTCCATAGGCGCAGCGCAGCATCAGCGGCGGCAGGCGCAGCAGGCCGTCGGCGCCGAGCCGGGCCTCGCTTGGTCGAGATGGGCCTGGCTGAGATGGGCTTGGCTGAGATGGGCTCACCTCAGATGCCCGAGGCGGCTGGCCTTGGTCGCCAGGTAGGCGTCGTTCACGCCATTGGCGGTGATCGCGGCACTCACCCTGCCCTCGACGACGACGCCGCAGGCCTGCAGCGCCGCGAGCTTGTCGGGATTGTCGGTCAGCAGCCGGACGCGGGTGAGGCCGAGGCCTTCGAGCATGGCGGCGGCGACCAGGAAGCTGCGTTCGTCATCGCCCCAGCCGAGTGCTCGGTTGGCGTCCACCGTGTCGAGCCCGCCATCCTGCAGCACGTAGGCGCGCAGCTTGTTGACGAGGCCGATGCCGCGGCCTTCCTGGGCCAGATAGAGCAGCGCGCCGGCGCCCTCGGCGGCCATGCGTAGGATTGCGTGGCGCAATTGCGGGCCGCAATCGCAACGCAGGCTGCCGAGCAGGTCGCCGGTAAAGCATTCGGAGTGCAGCCGGACGAGCGGCGCCGGCGCGCCGGGCGGCACGGCGTCCGGCCGGCCGATCACGATCGCGAGATGCTCGACGGCGCTGTCCGCGGCGCGGAAGGCGACGA
>CAXTSD010000351.1:0-218 GCA_964246775.1 uncultured Acetobacteraceae bacterium
GGCTGGCTGGCGCGGCTGGATGACGGCGCCAGCCTGCAGGCCGACCGCGCCGTGCTCGCCACCGGCAAGCACGATGTGCGCGGCTGGTCGCGCGCGGCGCATCGCGAGGCCGGCTGGCAGACCGACCTAGTCGGCTTCAAGCAGCTGTTTCGCTTGCGGCCGGAGCAGTCGGCGGCGCTGGCCGGCAGCGTCGAGCTTTCGCTGTTTCGCGGCGGCTA
>CAXTSD010000351.1:228-2836 GCA_964246775.1 uncultured Acetobacteraceae bacterium
CGCCGATCGAGCACGGCCGCGCCAATCTGTGCCTGCTGGTCCGCCGCTCGCGGCTCGCGGCAGTCGGCGGAGAGTGGCGGAGCCTGCTCGCCGCGATCGAGGCCGACGCGCCGACGCTCGCCCGGCGGCTTGCCGGCGCCGAGCCGTTGCTGGGCCGGCCGCTGACCATCGCCGGCATGCCGTATGGCCTGGTCGCCAGGCCCGAACCGTCCGGCCTGTGGCGGCTCGGTGATCAGGCGGCGGTCATCCCGTCGTTTTCCGGCGACGGCATCTCGATCGCGCTGCACAGCGCCCGGCGCGCCGCTGAGGCGATGCTCGCCGGGTCGGATGCGGCGGCGTATCAGTCAGGGCTCGCCGGCGAGTTGCGGCGCCAGGTCGGCCGGGCGACGCGGCTGTCGCGCCTGCTGGTCCGGCCAGCGGTGCAGCCGGCGCTGGCCAGGGTCTGCCGGCATGCGCCCGCACTGATCGGCCTGGCGGCGCGGGCGACGCGGATACGCGCGGCGTCAGCATAGACGGAAAAGGAGCTTGCCGCGGATGCCCGGCCCTGCCACCTACGCGATCCCGCCAAGCTTTCTCGGTCTCGCGCGGAGCGACCGCGCGGCGCCGCTGGTGATTGCCGGGATCCCGCTCGACATCGGCACCACCAACCGTGCCGGCGCCCGTTTCGGCCCGGCGGCGATCCGTCAGGCGAGCCGGATGCTGACCGACGGCGCGCACCCCGAAAGCTGGGTCGATCCGGCCAGCCTGCCGCTCGCCGACATCGGCGACTTTGCCATCGCGCTCGGCGACATCGGGCAAAGCCTGGCGCTGATCGAGCAACAGGCGGCCGGGCTTGCCCATCTGGTGACGCTCGGCGGCGAGCACGGGGTGACGCTGCCGCTGCTGCGCGCCCTGTCGGCCCGCATCGGCCCGCTCGGCCTGCTGCATTTCGACGCTCACGTGGATACCTGGGAGGACAATTTCGGCCAGGCTTATGCGCATGGCTCGGTGTTTTGGCATGCGCTGCGCGAGGGCCTGATCGACGGCCGGCGAACCGTCCAGATCGGCATCCGCTCGCCGGTGCAGCGCGCGGTGTGGGAGTGGACGCGGGCGCAGGGGGTCACGATCATCCCGGCGCTGGAACTGCACGAGGCAGGGCCCGCCGCAATCGCCGCCCGCGTCTGTTCGGTGATCGGCGCGGCGCCCTGCTATCTCAGCTTCGACATCGACGCGCTCGATCCCTCGGCGGCCCCCGGTACCGGCACGCCGGAGATTGGCGGCCTGCTGAGCTGGCAGGCGCAAGCGATCCTGCGCCGGCTCGGCGGCCTTGATTTTCGCGGCATGGACGTGGTCGAGGTTGCGCCGGCCTATGATCAGGCGGAGATCACGGCGCTGGCGGCGGCGACGATGGTCTGGGAATATCTCAGCCTGGTCGGGCGGCGTCTCGGCCATGCGCCAGACGCGGGTGTCACGTCCAAAAACGCATAACAACAGGGTCAGACGATCGC
The DNA here is from genome assembly GCA_964246775.1 of uncultured Acetobacteraceae bacterium. Lineage (GTDB taxonomy): Bacteria > Pseudomonadota > Alphaproteobacteria > Acetobacterales > Acetobacteraceae > CAXMMR01. Next base: position 1,716 of record CAXTSD010000351.1, read on the forward strand.
TTATATCGCAGTCCTCGGCGGTTGCCATCCGCCGTTGACGCCAGTCGCACGTGCCGCGAGCTTCCTGAGCCTGGGACCAGTTCCGGCAGGGAGGCACAGCAACGACGGGGAACGCGTCCTTTTCGGTCGAGCCGGCCTGGTGGGTCGGTGTCCTTGAGGGATACGCCTATGTTGTTTTTTGGCCCCGCGCGATGCCGCTCCATCGCCGTCAAGACCCGATCATCGCAGGAACGGTCCAGTATCTCGGCGCGCTGAGCGCCCAGAAACCGGTTCTCCGTCCGCTGACTATCACGCCCCGCCCGGCGTGATGGCCGGCCCTGCCGCGCTCACGCGCGGCATCAATCGCGCGCCCTCCGCGCGGTGCCGATCGAGAAGGTCTGTCACCGATGAGCTATTTCCGTGCCCGCTCCGCCGGTCTGCCGCATCGTCATGCGCTTGAGGCTGCCGCGGTGCTGCCGAGCGTCGAGGATCTCGTTCGCATCGCCCGGCCGACCGAGCCGATGCACTGCGTCCGGCCGGCGGTCATCGCGGCCGCTTCTGATCGTTTCAGCAACGCGTTCGCCGGCGAGACGCTGTATGCCGTGAAGTGCAACCCCGAGCCCGCCGTGCTGCGCGCGGTCTGGGATGGCGGCGTGCGGCATTTCGACTGCGCCTCCGCCGGCGAGGTGGCCCTGGTGCGCGGCATGTTCGCCGATGCGCATATCCACTTCATGCACCCGGTGAAGTCGCGTCCGGCGATACGGGAGGCCTATGCGCGTCACGGCGTGCGCGACTTCGTCCTCGACAGCGTCGACGAACTTCTCACGATACTCGACGAGACCGGCCGCCCCGGCGATCTCGGCCTCGGCGTGCGGCGCGCCTTGCCGCGCGGCTCGGCGCGCTATGATCTGTCCGGCAAGTTCGGCGCCGAGCCGGACGAGGCGGCGGCCGTGCTGCGCGCCGCGCGCCCGCACGCGGCCCGGCTCGGCATATCGTTCCACGTCGGCTCGCAATGCCTCGATCCGCTGGCCTATCGGCGCGCGATCCAGCTTGCCGGCGCGGTGATCCGCGCCGCCGGCGTCGCGATCGACATCGTCGATGTCGGCGGCGGCGTTCCGGTCAGCTACGCCGACGTCGAGCCC
>CAXTSD010000352.1:0-2826 GCA_964246775.1 uncultured Acetobacteraceae bacterium
GGATCGGCGAGGCTTGGCGCAGCGCGTCGGCGATGCCCCAGCGCCGCAGGTGCTCGCGCGAGCGGACGTTGGTAGTCTTGGCGCGCGGGCTGTAGCCGACGCGATCGTTGCGCTCGACGACCGCGCAGGCGATGCCGCGCAGCCCGAGCTCGATGGCGAGCGACAGCCCGACCGGCCCGGCGCCCGCGATCAGCACGTCCGTCTCGGCCGCGTCGTCCACCTATCAGGCCTGCTCGTAGTTGGTGACGAAATCGGCGGGCGGGTTCGGCCCCCAGACATAGAACGCGTCGTGGCCAGGATGATCCGCCGCCGGCCAGTCGCAATCGACCGGTATGTAGTCGATGTCGGACGAATATTCGCTGTAGCTGCCCCACGGATCGCGCACGTAATGGAAGTAGTTGGAGCCGAGCACGTGCCGCCCCATACCCCAGCCGTCCAGGAACCCGCGGTCGGCCATCTGCATCGCGCCCAGTCCGACCTCGTGGATCGATCCCACATCCCAGCTCAGATGGTGCAGCCCCGGTCCGTTCGACTTGGCCAGCGCGATCATGTGGTGATCGCTGCCGTGGATGCCGTGCATGAACGCGATGCCGTCGCCGGACCGGTCGGACAGCCGCAGCCCCAGCACGCGGCTGTAGAACTCGATCGAGCGGCTGACGTCGCTGGTGAACAGCAGGATGTGCGCGAGCCGGCGCGGCCGGACGATCGGCGCCTGCGAGCGCGCATGCGAGCCCTGCACGCCCGGCGGCGATGACGGGTTGCACTGCACCGCCTTTTCGTTCGGCGAGGATTTCTCGGCGACGCGCATCTCGACCAGCGTGCCGTCCGGGTCGCGGAACCACACGCCGTTGGTCTCAAAACCCTGCGGCGGATCGATCTGTGCCGCGCCCCACTGCTTCAGCCTGGCGCGCAGGCCCTCCAGGTCCTCGGCATAGGCGCCGAACGAGACGTGGCTGAACCGCTTGGTCAATCCCTCGGCGACCCGGCCCCAGCGGTGATCGTGCCCGACGGTGTAGAGCCCGAGACCGTTGCCCTCCTCGCGCACGTCGAGGCCGAAATCGCCGTAGAAGATCTGCGCCCGCTTGAGGTCGGGTACGACCAGGTTGAAATGATCGACCGAATGCACGCCGAGCTCACCCGGGCGGCGCGGCTGCGGTGCGAAGCTTCTGATCTGCGTCATGGTTTCCTCTCCTCCCTAGCGGGTTAGCTCAGGCGCCTTGAGGCGCCGTGTTCGTAGCTCAGGCGCCTCGCGGCGCCTCGTCCTAGCTCAGGCGCCTCGCGGCGCCTCGTTCCTAGCTCAGGCGCCTCGCGGCGCCTCGTCGGCAATCGTATTGCGCAGCACGCCGATGCGCTCGACTTCCACTTCGCAGGTGTCGCCCGGCTTCATCCACAGCGGCGGCTTGCGCGACAGGCCGACACCGCTCGGCGTGCCGGTCACGATCAGGTCGCCCGGCTCGAGCGTGATGCCGGCGCTGATCAGGCTGACCAGCGTCGCCACGTCAAACACCATCGTGTCGGTCGAGGCATCCTGCACAACTTGGCCGTTCAGCCGGGTTTGCAAGCGCAGGCCCTTGCAGCCGGGCGGCAGCTCGTCGGCGGTGACGAACACCGGGCCGAACGCGCCGGTGCCGTCGAAATTCTTGCCCATCGTCCATTGCGGCGACTTGAACTGGTAATCGCGGATCGACGCTTCGTTGCAGATCGTGTAGCCCGCCACATAGTCGAGCGCGCGATCCTGTTCGATGTGGCGACCCCGCCTGCCGATCACCGCCACCAACTCGCCCTCGTAGTCGAGCTGCTCTGACACCAGCGGCCGGATGATCGGCGCCCCGTGACCGATCATGCTGGAGGCGAAGCGGCCGAACAGCGTCGGATAGTCGGGCTGCTTGAACCCGCTCTCCGCCGAATGATCGGCGTAGTTCAGCCCGACGCAGATGATCTTGCCGGGTGCGGCGAGCGGCGGCAGCACCTCCACCCGGTCGGCATCGACCGCTTCGCCCCGCTCCAGCCGATCATGCGCGGCGCGCAACGCCTCCGGACCGGCCGCAATCAGCTCGGCCAATGGGCCAGGGAAACCCGTCGCCGACTCGGCCAGGCCGCGATACGCCCGGCCGTCAGCGGTCACGGCAAGTCCACGCCCCTGCTCGTTGCGATAGCTCAAGAAGCGCATCCGACGTCCTCCGTCCCCGGTCCGTTGTACCCGTCCGCGGCAGGCGCGGCTGCGGGCTTATACGTCGAACCGCCCGATCCACCATAGATGGCAGATCGATCGGGACTCCAGCTATCACGCTCTCATTGAAGCTGCACCACCTGCGCGACGGGCGAAGTGATCCTGGCATCCCCAACGGGATTCGAACCCGTGTTGCCGCCGTGAAAGGGCGGAGTCCTGGGCCGCTAGACGATGGGGACCCGAGCCGTCCACCTAGTCCCGACCACAGGCTCAGGCAAGGGCCGCATCGGCGATCGCGAGGCTTGCGGCGGTGGCGCCGTTCCAGGTCTCGGCGCGTATCTGGCCGGCCAGGTGCAGCGGCACGCCGACCCCGGTCAACGCCGAAGCCAGCGCCTCGGAGCGGGCGCGAAACAGCATCGCCTTCAATCGCGGACCGCCGCCCTCGCCCTCGATATAGGCGCGGATCGTGCCGCCCTCGGCGCCGACCCGGTCGGCGCGCACCACGCGGGCGCGCGGCAAGACGAACACCGGCTCCTCGTTGCCCGGCCCGAACGGCGCGAGGCGCGCGAGATGCCCGGCGAGCTCCGCCGTGGCGCCGGCGACCGACACCGTGGCCTCGATGCCAAGCTCCGCCGCCGCCGGCAGCGATGCGGCAG
>CAXTSD010000353.1:0-2816 GCA_964246775.1 uncultured Acetobacteraceae bacterium
GCGCCGGCGCGCGAGGCGCGCGAGCTGCGGCGCGAGGAGGCCTGAGCATGTGGGGGATCGTGCCCGCCGCCGGCACCGGCACCCGCATCCAGCCGCTCGCCTTCAGCAAGGAGCTGCTGCCGGTCGGCAGCCGACTTGACGACGGCGTCGAGCGGCCGCGCGCGGTCAGCGAATACCTGCTCGAACGCATGATCACCGCCGGCGCGGACAAGATCTGCCTCGTCATCTCGCCGTGGAAATCCGACATCCTGCAGTATTACGGCGGCAATTTCGGCACCGCGTCGCTCGCCTACGCGATCCAGGGCCAGGCGCGCGGCCTGTGCGACGCAATCTTCCGCGCCGCCCCGCTGATCCCGGCCGACGAGACGGTGCTGGTCGGCCTGCCGGATACGATCTGGTTTCCCGAGCACGCCTTGTCGCTGCTGGCGGACGACAGGCTGTCGTTCCTGCTGTTCCCGGTCGAGCGGCCGGAGCTGTTCGACGCCGTCACCACCGACGAGGCCGGACGGGTGACGGCGATAGAGGTGAAGTCGCCCGCGGCCAGCACGCGCTGGGTGTGGGGCGCGATCAAGATGCCGGGCGGCACGCTGCACGCGCTGCACGCGCTCTGGCGCGAACGCGGCCGGGTCGACGAGTATGTCGGCACCCTGGTCAATGCGTGGCTCGCGCAGGGCGGCGAAGCGCAGGGTGTGAAGGCGGGAGAAAGCTATGTGGATGTCGGCACGTTGAACGGCTATCGCGAGGCCCATCGCCTGCTCGGCGACGGCGACGGGGCGCGCCACCCGGCGGTGCACGCGCACACCGCCGAGCACCCGGCCGCCCGGCTGCAGGACGCGCCGGCGTGAACGAGGTCTGGACGCCCGAGGCGGTCGACAGGCAGGCGCGCGCGCTTGGCCCGTGGTTCCACAATCTGACGCTGAAAGGCGTGCGCACGGCGCCGGACCACTTTCTCGGCGACTATCCGGCGGTGAAATGGTCGCGCTTTGCCCATTGCCTGCCGGCCGACCTCAGCGGCAAGACGGTGCTCGACATCGGCTGCAATGCCGGCTTCTACGCCATGGAGATGAAGCGACGGGGCGCGGCGCGCGTGCTCGGCATCGATACCGACGACACCTACCTCGCCCAGGCGCGCTTCGCCGCCAGCGTCGAGGCGCTCGACATCGAGTTCGCCAAGCTCTCGGTCTATGACGTGGCGGCACTCGGCGAGCGCTTCGACGTCGTGCTGTTCATCGGCGTGTTCTACCACCTGCGCCATCCGCTGCTGGCGCTCGACCTCGTCCACGAGCACGTGACGCGCGACCTGCTGGCGTTCCAGTCGCTGCAACGCGGCGCCGAGGACGTCGCCGCCGTCGCCGCCGATTACGATTTCTGGGACCAGGCGCATTTCGACGCGCCGGGCTACCCGAAGCTGCACTTCATCGAGGCCAGTTATTCCGATGACGCGACGAACTGGTGGGCGCCGAACCGGGCGTGCTCGCTGGCGATGCTGCGCAGCGCCGGATACGAGGTGATGCAGCATCCGGAGGGGGAGATCTTCATCTGCCGGCACGTGGCGGCGCCTACCGAGTTCGGGGCGGTTTATCCGAGCCAGGTAAAGGCAAGGGGCTTTGCCCCTTGAACCCATCGTCACGCGAAGCGTGCTGCGCAGGACGGCGAAGCCTTTGAAATCCATTTATTAAATGCGGGTCTGGGGTCGCTCGACCCCAGCGGGTCCAGGGCAGAGCCCTGGCCTTTCTTTCCTCGGGGAGCACAGCGCGCGTGATCGAAGCCGCGATGATCTGGAACGAGCCGAACAACAAGTCCCACTGGGACCTGGAGAGCGACCCGGGCTGGGTGCGGTTCGCCGCGATGACCAGGCTTGCCGGCGAGGCGATCGGCCAGGCGGCGCCCGGCGTGCCGCGCGTGCTCGGCGGCATCTCGCCGATCGATCCGGATTTCATTCGCGTGCTGGCGGCGCAAGGCGCGCTCGCGCATCTGGACGCGGTCGGCGTGCACGGGTTTCCGCTCGACTGGAACCACTGGATGATCGACGAGTGGCCCGCCAAGATCGCCAGCATAGAGGCGGTGACCGAACTGCCGGTCTGGGTCTCGGAGGTCGGCGTCTCGAGCTTCGGCGCCGAGGAGGTGCAGGAGTTCGGCCTGCGGCGCACCGCCGAGCTGATCGGCGATCTGGCGCCGCGCATCCACTGGTACAGCCTGTATGACCTGCCGGCCGCCTGGCCGGCGACGACGCGCCACCGCGAGGCCGAGGGCTCGTCGTATTACCGGCATTTCCACATGGGGCTGCTCGACGAGCACGGCAAACCGAAGCGCGCGGCGCGGCACTTCTCGAAGTATACGCCGCAGCTCGGGCTGTGCCAGTGGTTCCACTACCAGGATCATCGGCTGGACCAGGCGGTGCGCGTCATGCAGGACATGGGCGTCACCTATCTGCGCACCGGGCTGAGCTGGGCCGACTGGTTCCGCCCGGATTGCGAGGCCTGGTTCGACCGGCAGATGCGGGCGCTCGAGCCGTTCGACGTCACCGTCACCTTCTGCTTCACGCCAGAGCACTGCGGAACCTGGCCGCATCACACCGCGCCGCCGCGCCAGCCGGAGGAGTTCGCCGAGTTTTGCGCGCTGATGATGCGCCGCTACGCCGCCGCGCCGCTCGCCCCGTCGCCGCACGCCGACGCGGCGGGGCAGCTCGCCTGAGGCGATGGCCTCGCCGAGGTAGGACGGGCTCGACCGGCTGGCGGCGCGTCGGCGCGTCGCCGGGGCGGTGGCGCTGGTCGTAGCTCACCCCGACGACGAGACGATCGGCGCCGTCGCCTCGC
>CAXTSD010000354.1:0-2805 GCA_964246775.1 uncultured Acetobacteraceae bacterium
CGATCCGCACCGAACGCGCCCCCGGCCCCTCGCCGATGATCAGGTCGAGCTGGAAATCCTCCATCGCCGGATACAGGATCTCCTCGATCGCCGGCTGCAGGCGGTGGATCTCGTCGATGAACAGCACGTCGCGCGGCTGCAAATTGGTCAGGATCGCCGCGAGGTCGCCGGCGCGCTGGATCACCGGGCCGGAGGTGGCGCGAAACCCAACCCCCAGCTCGCGCGCAACGATCTGCGCCAGCGTGGTCTTGCCGAGGCCCGGCGGCCCGTGCAGCAGCACGTGGTCGAGCGCCTCGCCGCGGCCGCGCGCCGCCTCGATGAACACCGACAGGTTCTCCCGGCTCGCCTTCTGGCCGATGAACTCGCGCAGCGTACGCGGCCTGAGCGAGGCTTCCGCCGCATCCTCCTCGGCCCGCACCGGCGAGACCGCGCGCTCCGCCTCCGCCGCCGGGCGCCGGGGACTCATCGGCGCGGGCTCATCGAGGCGGGCTCATCGGGCGAGCTCCTTCAGCGCGTCGCGCAGCACCGCGTCGAGCCCGGCCGCCTCGCCGAGGCGGGCGATCACCCGCTCCACCGCCGGCTGCGCCTCGGAGCGGCGGTAGCCGAGATTGCCGAGCGCCGACAGCGCGTCCGCCAGCGTGCCGGCCGGCGCGCCTGGCGCCGCGATCCCGAGCGCCACCGCCTCGCCGAGCGGCATGCCGCCGGCGCGCTCGCGCAATTCGGTCAGCAGCCGCACCGCGAGCCGCGCGCCAACTCCCGGCGCCCGCGTCAGCGCAGCGCGATCGCCGGCCGCGATCGCCGAGACCAGCTCGCGCGGCGACAGCGCCGAGAGCAGGGCGAGCGCCACCTTCGCCCCCACGCCCTGCACCGTGGTCAGCAGCCGGAACCACTCGCGTTCAGCGGTCTCCGCAAACCCGTACAGGATGATCGCGTCCTCGCGCTCCACCGTCTCGACCAGCAGCCGCGCCAGCGCCGGCGGCTGCGGCAGCACCGAAAGCGTGCGCGTCGACGCCTGCACCAGGTAGCCGACTCCGCCGACGTCGATCACGCAGGCGCCGGCGTCCAGCGCCTCCACCCGTCCGGTGAGTTGGGCGATCATGGCTCCGCCATTGGGGCGATCATCGCGCCGCCACGAGCTCGATCACGCCACCCCCCAGCGCCGCCGCGTGGAGCGGTGATGCGCGTGACAGATCGCGACCGCGAGCGCGTCGGCGGCGTCGCCGCGCCGCAGCGCAGCGCCTGGCAGCAGGCGGCGCACCATCACCATCACCTGCGTCTTGTCCGCCGCCCCGGTGCCGACGACCGCCTGCTTCACCGCCATCGCGCCGTATTCGTGCACGGAAATGCCGGCCAGCGCCGGTGCCAGCAGCGCCACGCCGCGCGCGTAGCCGAGCTTGAGCGTCGCCGTGCCGTTGCGGTTGACGTAGGTTTCCTCGACCGCCGCCTCCTCGGGCCGCCACTCGGCCATCAGCGCCGTCAGCCCGCGATGCAACGCCATCAGCCGCTCCGGCACGCTCGCCGCATTGTCCGTCGCCAACACGCCGTCGGCGACGTGGCGCAGCCGGTTGCCCTCGCTCTCGATGACCCCCCAGCCCATGAATCTTAGCCCAGGATCAATGCCGAGCAACCGGATCATCAAGTAAGGCAAGGGGCTTTGCCCCTTGACCCCGTCACGCGCCAGCGTGCTGCGCACGACGGGGCCTTAGGCCCCAAACCCCATAAATGGTTTCCAAAGGCCCACTGGCCTTTGGTGGGGTTTGGGGCAAAGCCCCATGCTTCCTGCCTTACCTTGGCGCGCATGGAGCCGCCCTCGCTTGGCCCCATCAAGCCGCCGAAAGCCGCTGCATGACCACGTCGGGCACATCAAAATTGGCATAGACGTTCTGCACGTCGTCGTTATCCTCGAGCGCATCGACGAGCTTGAGGATGCTAGCCGCCCGCTCCTCGTCGACGCTGACGGCGCTCGCCGGCCGCCACTCGAGCCGCGCCTCGTCCGGCGCCCCAAACCGCTGTTCCAGCGCGTCGCGCACGGCAAAGAAGCTTTCGACGGCGCAAATCACCTCGTGCGCCCCGCCGGAGAGCTGCGTGTCGTCCGCCCCCGCCTCGATCGCCGCCTCCAGCATCTCGTCCGCCGAGGCAATACCGGCCGGATAGCGCACCACGCCGGCGCGGCTGAACAGGAAGCTGACCGAGTTGGTTTCGCCGAGCGCCCCGCCATGCTTGGAAAACGCCGCCCGCACGTCGGACGCGGTGCGGTTGCGGTTGTCGGTCAGCGCCTCGACGATCACCGCGACGCCGTGCGGGCCGTAGCCCTCGTAGCGCACCTCGGCATAGTCGGCGCCGCCCGCGGCACCGGACGCTTTCCTGACCGCGCGGTCGATGCTGTCGCGCGTCATGTTGGCCTTCAGCGCGGCGGTCATCGCGGCGCGCAGGCGCGGGTTGGAAGCAGGATCGGGCAGACCGGCGCCGGCCGCGACGGTGATCTCGCGTATCAGCTTCGCGAACTGCCTGGCGCGCCTCGCATCCTGCGCACCCTTGCGGTGCATGATGTTCTTGAACTGGGAATGGCCGGCCATCTGCCTGTCTGCCTGAAAGACAAAGCAAGGCCAGGGCTCTGCCCTGGACCCGCTGGGCCGAGCCGGCCCAGACCGGCGTCTTAACGCAGAACGGCCCCGCCCGGTAAGTGGCGAGGCCGTTGTGGTCAGCTTGGAGGAAACGCTTAGCTGAAGTTCTTCGTCGTCAGCTCGGAGATGCCCTGGAAGGTGATCTTCGTGCTGTCGGCCAGCGTGATCGTGGTCGCCGTGC
>CAXTSD010000355.1:0-2803 GCA_964246775.1 uncultured Acetobacteraceae bacterium
GCCCCTTCCCGCCGGTCGCGGCATGGGCCAACACGACTTGTTATGGGGGCGGCGGCGCAAACACGTTCCTGTGCCCCGCCGGCACCGCGAGCGGCACCTCTGCCGGCAGCGTCACCATCGCCGATTTCGGCAACTCCGCCAGCAACCAGATCGTGCTGACCGGGTTTGGCCCGAACGCGGTGCAGGCGGCACTCGCCACCGCCACGGTCTCCGGCGGCAACACCTATCTCACGCTGCCGGACAACACGAGCATCACCCTGCTCGGCGTCGCCGACGCGAACCGCTTCGACTTCGCCTGACGGCGATGCGTGCCTGCCTGAGAGTGGTCCTGAGGGTTGTGGGCATGCTGCTTGTGGTCGCTGCGGCGCCGCCGGGTGACGGGCGCACCAGCTGCGCCGACGTCACGGCCGGCACCGATCATGGTTACGCCTGCCTCAACCAATGGCTCGCCCGCCAGGCAAAACCGCGCATCCCGCCGGGCGCCGACACGCTCGGCGTGACCTCGCCGGCCAACGCCGTCGGCACGTTTGACCAAGCGGCGACAAAGGAGCGGCTCGGCAACGCGTTCGGCCACTCCGTCGTGCCGCAGCGGCCGCCGCTGCCGACCTACACGTCGCCGCTGATACCGGGACGATAGCGCGGCGCCGCGGCGATGCCCTGCGCTGGGCGCCGAGACCGGCAGGATCTCCATCTGCGCAATGGCGGGCCAGCTTGCTGGTGCGGTTGTCCGCATGGATCACCGCGCGCCGCTATCCTGAGTTGAGCGCGGCCCGAGTCAGCGCCGGTTGCAGCGTCTTGAGTTCCCGCAGGTGCGCCTCGGTCAGGCCATGCAGCAGCTCCCAGGCCCTTGGGGTCAGCGCCAGCGCCAGCCGCCGGCGGTCCTGCGGCGACGCCGCCTTGTCGACCAGCCCGGACGCCACCATGCGCGATACCAACTCGGCCGCGCTATGCGGCGCGATCAGCAACCGCTCGGCCAGCAGTCCGACGCTCGGCGCTTCCGGCCCCGCATGCCCGGCAATGGCGAGCAGGGCCTGGTGCTGCTGCGCCGGCAGCCCGACCGCCGCCGCCGCCGCCTCGCTGAAGGCAAGGAAGCGTCGCAGCTCGTAGCGGAAGCTCGCCATCGCGGCATACTGAGCCTGGCTCAAGCCGCCCTCGGCGCGCGCGCCGGTCGTCATCCCCGCTTCCGACACGGCCAGCCCCTAGGTTATGTCGCAATGCGATATATATCTGCGCCGGCAGGACGTAAGGACACGCTGATGGCCGAGACCGCGACAGCAGAGCCCGCGCACACAGGCAGCGGCACGCCGGCGCGCGCCCGCGTGCTGGCCGATTTCAGCGCCGACTCCCGGGTGCTGCGGCTGGTCGGGCTCGCCGTGGTGGTCGGCACCGGCGGCGCGTTCGCCGCCTGGCTGCTGGTGCATCTGATCGCGCTGGTCACCAACCTCGTCTGGTTCGCCAGGCTCGGCGCGACGCTGCCGTCGATGGCGGCGGCCGCCCGCGGACCGTGGATGGTGCTGGCGCCGGTGCTCGGCGGGCTGCTGATCGGCCTGATGGCGCGGTTCGGCTCGGAGAAGATACGCGGCCACGGCATACCCGAGGCGATCGAGGCGATACTGATCGGCGGCAGCCGCATGTCGCCGAAGGTCGCCGTACTCAAGCCGCTGTCCTCGGCGATCTCGATCGGCACCGGCGGCCCGTTCGGCGCCGAGGGGCCGATCATCATGACCGGCGGCGCCATCGGCTCGCTGTTCGCGCAGTCGTTCCACCTGAGCGCGGTCGAGCGCAAGACGCTGCTGGTCGCCGGTGCGGCCGCCGGGATGACCGGCATCTTCGGCACCCCGGTCGCCGCGGTGCTGCTCGCGGTCGAGCTGCTGCTGTTCGAGTGGCGGCCGAGGAGTTTCATTCCCGTCGCCGCCGCCTCGGTGGTCGCGATCTGCTGGCGGCCATGGCTGTTCGGGCCCGGGCCGCTGTTTGCCTTCGCCGCCGCGCCGCCGGCTGCCTGGTGGACCCTGATCGCCTGCGCCGGCCTCGGCGTGCTGGTCGGGCTGCTGTCCGGGCTGCTCACCATCGTCCTGTACGCGCTCGAGGACCTGTTCGGCCGGCTGCCGGTGCACTGGATGTGGTGGCCGGCGATCGGCGGCGTTGTGGTCGGGCTCGGCGGTCTGATCGAGCCGCGTGCGCTCGGCGTCGGCTACGACGTGATCGCCGACCTGCTGGCCGGCCACGTGCTGCTCGGCGCGGTGCTGGCGATGCTGCTGGTCAAGGCGGCGATCTGGCTCGTCGCCCTCGCCTCGGGCACGTCAGGCGGCGTCGTCGCACCGCTGCTGATCATCGGCGGCGCGTTCGGCTGGCTCGCCGGCCTCGTTCTGCCCGGCGCGCCCGGCTTCTGGGCGCTGCTCGGCATGGCGGCGATGCTGGGCGGAACGATGCGCGCGCCGCTGATGGGCGCGGTGTTCGCCGCCGAGCTGACCGGCGACAGCGCGGCATTGCCCGGCCTGCTCGCGGCGACCGTGAGCGCCTACGCGATCACGGTGCTGCTGCTCAAGCGCTCGATCCTGACCGAGAAGATTGCCCGGCGCGGCCAGCACGTCACCCAGGAATACGGCATCGACCCCTACGAACTCGCCCGCGTCGGCGAGATCATGGTGCGCGACGTCGAGACCCTGGCCGCGAGCCTGCCCGTCGCCGAGGCGATCGCGGTGCTCGAGGCCGGGCGCCACCGCGTCTACCCGGTGGTCGACGGCGCCGGCCGGCCGGTCGGGCTGGCGTCGCGCGCCGACGCCCGGCATTGGCTGGTCGCGGG
>CAXTSD010000356.1:0-2786 GCA_964246775.1 uncultured Acetobacteraceae bacterium
GTTTGCCGAAACCTTCGCCTGGTTCGACCACAACGCCGGCTCGATCCGGCGCTGCCGGTGATGCGCGCGCATGGCGTGCCCGAGCTCGCCGCGCATCTCGCCGGCGCCCCGCTCGAGCTCGCGCGTTGCAAGGCGGTGGCGGCGACCGGGCGCTACACCAGGCGCCAGGCGACCTGGTTCGCCCACCACGCGCTGGCTGCTCCGTCTGCAATGCAGATAATCAATGCGCGCATGCCCATTGGAACGCAACAAATGCAAAGCCTGACGACGTTCGCAATGCAGTTTATTCATGCTGCCGCTTGACGTTGGGGGGTGCCGCGGCTAGACCCGGCACCCGCAAGGAGCCGTGCCATGACCGCCGTGCAATCCCTCTCCGGCAGCGACGTGCTGCTTCGCGCGCTTGCCGAGCAGGGCGTGGAGGTCATCTTCGGCTATCCCGGCGGCGCGGTGCTGCCGATCTACGACGCGCTGTTCCAGCAGAACGCGATACGCCACGTGCTGGTGCGCCACGAGCAGGCCGCCGTGCATGCCGCCGAGGGCTACGCGCGCTCCACCGGGCGGGTCGGCTGCGTGCTGGTGACCAGTGGCCCGGGTGCCACCAACGCGGTGACCGGCCTGCTCGACGCGCTGATGGACAGCATCCCGCTGGTCTGCCTGTCCGGCCAGGTGCCGACGCATCTGATCGGCAACGACGCCTTCCAGGAGGCCGACACCACAGGTATCACCCGCCCGGCGACCAAGCACAACTACCTGGTAAAGCGCTCCGAGGACCTCGCCCGCGTCGTGCACGAGGCGTTCTACGTCGCCCGCAGCGGCCGGCCCGGCCCGGTGCTGATCGACCTGCCCAAGGACGTGCTGATCGGCCGCGCTCCCTACAGCCCGGCGGCAAAGACCCCGCATCGCAGCTACCGCCCGATCACCGAGCCCGATCGCGGCCAGGTCGGCCGCGCCGTCGCGGCGCTGAAGCGCGGCAAGCGGCCGATCCTCTATACCGGCGGCGGGGTGATCAATTCCGGCGACGCGGCGACAAGGGCGCTGATCGAGCTCGCGCATCTGTGCGGCGCGCCGGTCACCAGCACGCTGATGGGGCTCGGCGCCTATCCGGCGTCGGACGGCCAGTTCCTCGGCATGCTCGGCATGCACGGCAGCTTCGAGGCCAACATGGCGATGCATGGCTGCGACGTCATGCTCGCCATCGGCGCCCGCTTCGACGACCGGGTGACCGGCCGGCTCGACGCGTTCTCGCCCGCCAGCGTCAAGATCCACGTCGACATCGATCCGTCGAGCATCAACAAGAACGTCGCCGTCGACATCCCGGTACTCGGCGACGCCGCGCGCGTGCTCGAGGCGATGCTGGACGCCTGGCGCGCGGATACCCAAGGTCAGGACCGGCCGGCGCTCGACCTGTGGTGGAAGCAGATCGACGCCTGGCGCGCCGTCGACAGCCTCGGCTTCAGCCAGTCGCGCGAGCGCGGTGCGATCATCCGTCCGCAATACGCGGTGCGGCGCCTCTACGAGCTGTGCCGCGAGCACGAAGCGAGGTCCGGGCGCGACACCTTCATCACGACCGAGGTCGGCCAGCACCAGATGTGGGCGGCGCAGCACTACCGCTTCGAGCGCCCGAACCGCTGGATGACCAGCGGCGGGCTCGGCACGATGGGCTATGGCTTGCCGGCGGCGATGGGCGTGCAGGTCGCCCATCCCGACGCGCTGGTGATCGACATCGCCGGCGAGGCCAGCATCCTGATGAACATCCAGGAGATGGGCACGCTGGCGCAATACCGGCTGCCGGTGAAGGCGTTCATCCTGAACAACCAGTATCTCGGCATGGTGCGCCAGTGGCAGGAGCTGCTGCACGGCGCCCGCTATTCGGAAAGCTACAGTGCCGCGCTGCCGGATTTCGTGAAGCTCGCCGAGAGCTTCCACGCCACCGGCCTGCGCGCCGAAACCGTCGATCAGCTCGACGAGGTAATCCTGCGCATGCTGGCGACCGACGGCCCGGTGATCGCCGACATCGCCGTCGATCAGACCGAGAACTGCTACCCGATGATCCCGTCGGGTGCGGCGCATCACGAAATGCTGCTCGGCCCGGACCAGGCCGGCCGCGCCGCCAGCGTCACCGACGAAGGCATGATGCTGGTGTGATGGACAGCGCCCCCAACCCCGCCGTAAGCCTGCCGGATGCCGCGGACACGCGAGGCGAGCCGGCGCAGCACACGCCAGCGCTCAGCAGCGGGCCGCAGCGCGCCGCCGGCAAGGACCAGCCGTTCCAGTCGGCGACGATCTCCGTCCTCGTCGATAACGAGGCCGGCGTGCTCGCCCGCGTGATCGGGCTGTTCTCCGGCCGCGGCTACAACATCGACAGCCTGACCGTCGCCCCGGTCGATGACGGGCGCGGGCGCAGCCGCATCAACATCGTGACCTCGGGCACCGCGATGGTGATCGAGCAGATCAAGGCGCAGCTCGACCGCCTGGTGCCGGTGCACCGCGTCTCCGACCTCACCAAGCAGGGCCCGCACGTCGCCCGCGAGATGGCGCTGGTCAAGATCGTCGGACGCGGCGACAGCCGGGTCGAGGCGCTGCAGATCGCCGGCAGCTTTCGCGCCCGGGTGATCGACACCACGGCGCAGAGCTTCGTCTTCGAGCTGACCGGAGCGACCGACAAGCTCGACGCGTTCATCGAGCTGATGCGCCCGCTGGGCCTCGCGGAAATCTCGCGCACCGGCATCGCGGCGATCGCTCGGGGGCCGGTTACGATTTAAGGAAGGCCAAAGGCTTCGCCTCTG
>CAXTSD010000357.1:0-2769 GCA_964246775.1 uncultured Acetobacteraceae bacterium
CATCAGCGCCTCGTCGTCGATCCAGGCGGTGTCGCCCGAGGCGGCGAGCAGGCGCTCGGCGAGGCCGCGCTCGGCGTCGCCGACGCCCGGGCCGGCGCACAGCACCGTCATCCCCTGGCCGATCGCCGCCGGCGTGTTCGGCATGGCGCGAACGATCGCGGCACCAGGCAGCGCCGCGCCGAGGCCGGCGAGGGTGCGCCCGGCCATCACCGAGACGACGACGGCATCGCCGATGCGGCCGCGTAGCGCCGGCAGCACCGCGTCCGCCATCTGCGGCTTGACGGCGAGGACCACCGCATCGGGGCGAAAATCCCGCGGCGCCGCGTCAAGCGAGGCGAACACGCGGTCCTCCTCGCGCCCGGCGTCGGCCAGCGCCGGATCGACGATCACCGAGGCGGCGAGGCCGATCCGCCGCCAGCCCGCCAGCATGGCCCCGCCCATGTGGCCGCAGCCGAGCAGCAGCACCGAGGGATGGCTCACGAACTCGGCGCCGCTCAGGCCTCGCCGACGCATTCCAGCATGGCGGAGGCCAGCGCGTCGGTCGGCGTCTTGCCGCCCCACAGCACGAACTGGAAGGCCGGAAAGAAGCGCTCGCACTCGGCGATGGCGATGTCCACCATGTCCTCGAGGCTCTCCGACGAGGCGCCCGGGGCGCCGCGCAGCAGTACGGAGTGGCGGAACAGCGGCATGCCGTCCTCGGCGTCCATGCCGAAATGGCCGATCCACAGCCGCTCGTTGGCCAGCGCCAACAGCTCGAACAGGGCGCCGCGGCGCGGCGGCGGCACCTTCAAGTCGAAGGTGCAGGTGAAATGCATGGCGCTGATCTCGCGCGACCAGCTGAAATACAGGCCGTAATCGCACCACTTGCCCGGCGCCTCGGCCGCCATCTCGGCGTCGTTGCGGCGGTCGAACGCCCAGTCATTGGCGGCGACGATCTGCTCCATGACGTCGAGTGGGTTCGAGGCGGCCTCGGTGATCTCGTGGGACTGCACGCTCATGGCGGGGTCTCCCCTGTTGGAGGAAGGCCAGGCTGTCGTCAGCCCAACGGCGAAAGACTGAGACGCATGAAAGGTAGCGGCGCTTCCCGAGGAGTCGCAACCCCGGGCCGCCGCCGCCCGGCCTGTGGCTAGAAGAACGCGTCGCCATTGAGGCTGCGCACGCCGGCAAACAGCACGGTCGTGCCGTCCTGCAGCGTGATCTGCGTGTTGCCGGCGGCGTTGAACTGTGAGCCGAGCACGGTGCCGACCGGCTCGCTGTAGTTGAACAGCGCCAGGTGGTCGCGCCCGGGGGTGAAATCGGTGATGGTGACCTGCCCGCCGGCGGCGCCGTTGACGAACTCGTAGATGTTGGCGCCGGGCCCGCCGGCGACGACGGCATTACCTGGCCCGCCGGAAAACGTGTCGTTACCCGAGCCGCCGGAGACGAAATCGGTGCCGGTGCCGAGGAAGAACGTGTTGTTGCCGCTCGACGTCCCGGCAAACAGCGTCTCGTTGCCGGCGCCGGCGACGATCAGGTCGTTGTAGCCGCCGATGACGTAGATCTGGTTGCCGTTGGCGCCGGCGACCGTCGTCGGGCCCTGGCCGAGCGTCATCACCATCGGCGCGTCGGCGCCATAGTACTGTCCGGGGCCGGTGCCGCCGAAGATCGCGCCGCCGCCCGAGCCGCCATAGACCACCTGCTCGCCGCTGCCGCCGACATAGGTCGCCTCGCCGGCGCCCTCGATCACCTGCACCGACCGCGCGTCGTTGCCAAACACCACGCCGCCCGGCGCGGCGGAGCCATAGATCAGCGCGGTGTTGTTGCCCATGACGATCGTGCTGGCGGCGGTCGGGCTGCTATAGAAGAACATCTCGCCGGTCGTGCCGCCGAACACGGTGACCGCCGACACCGCATAGACGGTGTCGACGCCGGCGGTCTCGACGATGGTGTCGGCGCCGTAATCGGTGACGAGATTGTGCCCGGCGCCGAGATAGGCGGTGGCGCCGTTCGGGCCGGTGATGATCGTCGAGGGATTGCCGGCCGGACTATTGGCTTGCGTGATGTCGAAGATGTCGTGGCCGCCGCCGCCCACCATCGTCGACGAGTTGTCGGAGTAGAAATACGTGCTGCCGCCGCCGCCGACCAGCGTGTCGTTCGCGCCGGTCGCGGTCAGCGCGCCGTTGCCGTTATTGGCGACCAGCAGCGAGCCCTCGGCATCGCCGTCATTCACGTCGACGGGACCAGCCCCCTGCAGCAGCACGCCGCGCAAGCCCGGCTGCAGGGTGTAGCTGGTCGAGCTATTGTCGAGATCGAGGACGGCGAGGTTGACGGCGACGGCGCTCGGCGTGTCGCTGAGCGAGGTCAGCAGGTTGATCGGCTGGCCGAGGGCGGTGAGCGTCTTGAGGCCGTTCTCGATCGGGTTGGCGCGCGAGCTCGGCTCGGCGGCGAGATAGCTGGCGAGCAGCATGGAGGCGGCCGCCCCCGACAGGCCGCCGCCCGAACTGGCGCCGCCGGTGCCGGTGCCAGGCGTGCTGGTGCCGCCGGTGCTTGTGCCAGGCGTGCTGGTGCCAGGCGTGCTGATGCCGCCGGGCACGGTCGTGCCATCGCCGCCCGGAACCCCGACGCTGATCGGCGTCCCGGTATTCGACCCGGTGCCGGTCGAGGAGGTCCCGCCGGTGCTGGTGCCCGGCGTGCTGGTCCCGCCAGTGCCCATCCCGGGCGTGCTGGTCCCACCCGTGCCGGTCCCCGGCGTGCTGGTCCCGCCGGTGCCGGTCCCCGGCGTGCTGGTCC
>CAXTSD010000358.1:0-2765 GCA_964246775.1 uncultured Acetobacteraceae bacterium
TCCTGGTCCTGACCGGTCGCGACGAGGGCCGCCTCGCCGGCGCCGCCCGCGCCTGCCGCGACCGCGGGGCATCGGCCGAGACGCACGCCCTCGACGTCACCGCCCGGCCGGCAATGCGAGCCCTGGTCGCGGCCAGCGCACCCCTCGACCTGGTCTTCGCCAACGCCGGCGTCGCCTACGGCGTCGGCCCGGACGGCCGCGAGCCCGATGCGCAGATACGCGCCACCTTCGCCGTCAACCTCGACGGCGTGATGAACACCCTCCTGCCCGCGCTCGACCTCATGCTGGCGCAGGCGCCTGGCCGCGACGGCACGCGCGGCCGCATCGCCGTCATCGCGTCCATGGCCGCCCTGATCGCCTACCCCAACACGCCGAGCTACTGCGCATCGAAATCCGCCATCGACGCCTGGACCGTCGCCACCGCGGCCAACGCGGCCCGCCACGGGGTGCGCCTGACCAGCATCTGCCCGGGCTTCGTCCGCACGCCCATGACCGCCGGCAACGATTTCCCGATGCCCGGCCTGCTCGAAGCCCACATCGCCGCCGGCCTGATCCTCGCCGGTGTCCGGCGCGGCCGGCGTCGCGTGGTGTTCCCGGCCCATATCGGCGGCGGCGCACGACTGGTGTCCCTGCTGCCGGCCGCCGCACGCGAGGCGATCCTGCGCCGCCAGCCCTCCAAGGCGCCCGCGCCGTTCGCGGCCGTGCAGGGTGCATGACCGGGCGCTTCATGGCATCGTTCCCGTCTGGAACCGAAGCTCCCCGACCAGAGGAGTGGTTTCCGAGGAGAGATCGTCCATGAAGTCCTACGCCAATCCCGCCCCGCTGGGCCTCACCGGCTTCGCCCTCACCACCTGGCTGCTCAGCATGGTCAACGCCGGCTGGTACTCGCCGGCCGCCGTGCCGATGGTGCTCGCCATGGCGCTCGCCTTCGGCGGCACCGCCCAGTTCGTCGCCGGCCTCTGCGAACTGCCGCGCGGCAACACCTTCGGCTTCGTCGCCTTCTGCTCCTATGGCGCCTTCTGGTGGTCGTTCGCGCTGTTCGTCGAGTTCTTCCACGCCACCGTGCCCGCGGGCTTCGTCGGCTGGTACCTGGCGCTGTGGGGCGTCTTCACGCTGTTCATGTGGTTCGCCACCTTCTACGCCAACCGCGCCGTCGGCACCGTCTTCTGCCTGCTCTGGGTCACCTTCTTCCTGCTCGCCGCCGGCGAATGGACCGGGTCCGCGACCATCCACGTGCTGGGCGGCTATGCCGGCCTGCTGACCGCGATCGCGGCGCTCTATCTCGCCGCCGCCGAGGTCCTGTCGGAGACCGCCGGCCGCGAAATCCTGCCGATCGGCCGTCTCGGCCCGGCGCCCGGGGCTGCCCGCATCGCCGATCTCGCGGCCGCCTCGCGCTGAACCCAGCCGCCTGGACCGTCGGCCTGCTCGCGGCCGGCTACGCCCTGAAATGGGCCGACGCCCAGGTGATCTCCGTCGTCCTGCCGCAGATACGCGCCGAGTTCGGCCTGTCCGACACCGCCCTCGGCCTGCTCGCGGGCCTGCCGTTCGCGATCTTCTACACCGCCATGGGCATCCCGATCGCCCGCTTCGCCGACCGCGGTCCCCGCCGCTCCATCGTCGCCGCCTCGCTCGCGATCTTCTCCGGATTCACCGCACTCGCCGCCGCCCCCGCCTCGTTCGCGACCCTGTTCCTGACCCGCGTCGGCGTCGGCATCGGCGAGGCGGGCGCCACCCCCGCCGCCCAGTCGCTGATCGCCGACCGCGTCACGCCGGAGAGGCGCGGCCTCTCGCTCGCCGTCTATGGCGCCGGCCTGAACGCCGGCGTGCTCGCCGGCTTCGCCATCGGCGGCGCCGTCGGCGAGAGCCATGGCTGGCGCGCCGCCTGCCTGGCCTGCGGCCTGCCCGGTCTTCTCGTCGCCCTTCTCACCCGCCTGACGATCGCCGATCCCGCACGGTCGGCTCCCGCGCCGACCCCGGCCATCGTCGTCCTGCGCCAGCTCGCGGGCCTGGCCGCCTTCCGCCACCTGCTCGCCGCCAACAGCCTCGCTTCCCTCGCCGGCTTCTCCGCGCTCACCTGGCTGCCTTCGTTCCTGCGGCGCGCGCACGGGCTGAGCATACGCGACGCCGGCCTGTTCCTCGGCCTGATGAGCGGCGTCGTGGGTTTGGCCGGCGTCCTGCTCACCGGCTGGGCCGCCGATCGCGCCGGCCCGCGCCGGCCGGTCCTGCTGGCCGCGATCTGCCTGCTGACGTTCCCGTCGCTCGTCGCCTTCTACCTGTCGCCGGGACGCCCGCTGCCGGTGTGGCTGTTCGTGCTGCCGGCGCTCTTCGGTTCCGCCTTCGCCGCACCGTCGGCCGCCATCGTCCAGGATCTCGCCCCTGTCGGAACGCGCGCGACCGCGCTGTCGCTAATGCTGTTCGTGGTCAACCTCGCCGGCACCGCGCTCGGCCCGATCCTGACCGGCGTGCTGAGCGACGCGATCGGCCTGCGCGACGCGCTGGCGCTCACGGCGCTCGCCCTGCCGTGGGCGGCTTGGCATTTTGCCGCTCTCAGGGCGACGCGGGCTGAGCCTGCCGGTACCTGACCACGTTGCGGTCGTGCGCCGGCAGGCTCGCCGCGAACACGTGGCCGCCGCCGCCGCTCGCCACGAAATCGCGCGGGTCCGTCCGCGCCGGGTGCGCCGCCGCCTGCAGCGACGCAAGCCCCGGCGCGCAGATCGGGGCCGCCGGCAGTCCCGCGATGACATAGGTGTTGGTGGGCCCAGGTG
>CAXTSD010000359.1:0-2753 GCA_964246775.1 uncultured Acetobacteraceae bacterium
GCCGAGGCGGCCTGGCAATTCGCGGTGCGGGCGGGAGCGTAGGGCAATGCAGGTCGAGGGCAAGATCGTGCTGGTCACCGGCGGCGCCTCGGGCATCGGGCGGGGCTTGTGCGAGCGCTTCGCCGCCGAGGGCGCGCGCGGCGTCGCGGTCGTCGACCGCAATGCGGCGGGGGCTGCGGCGGTGGCGCAACGGGTCGGCGGCCTCGGCCTCGCGTGCGACGTGACGGACGCCGGGCAAGTCCTCTCGATGGTCGAGCAGGTGCGGGCGGAGCTCGGCCCGGTCGACCTGCTGTGCTCGAACGCCGGCATCTTCGAGGGCGACCCTGACCGCGACAACGCCGCCTCCGCCAGCGACGAGAGCTGGGCGCGAAGCTGGGCGGTGAACGTGATGGGCCACGTCCACCTCGCCCGCGCCGTGCTGCCGTCGATGCTCGCCCGGCGCGAGGGCTTCATACTCAACACCGTGTCCGCCGCCGGGCTGCTCAGCCAGATCGGCAGCGCCACCTATTCGACGACCAAGCACGCCGCACTCGGCTTCACCGAGCACCTGGCGATCACCCACCGCGACCACGGCATCAAGGTCGCCGCACTCTGCCCGCAAGGGGTGGCGACGGCGATGACCGCGGGTGCGGCGGTCGACCAGCCGGCGATGCTGGACGGGATACTGAGCCCGGAGGACGTCGCCGACGCGGTGATCGCAGGGCTCGCGGCTGAGCGCTTCCTGATACTGCCGCACCCGCAGGTCGCCGACTACATGCGCAACAAGGTCGCCGGCTACGACCGCTGGATCGGCGGCATGGCGAAGCTGCGCCGCCAGACGCAAGCGCCAGACGCAATGAAGGGCTGAGCGATGCCGCTGTTTGATCTCGCCGGCAAGGTCGCCGTGGTCACCGGCTCGTCGCGCGGCATCGGCCGGGCGATCGCGCTGCGGCTTGCCGAGCACGGCGCGCGGGTGGTGGTGTCGTCGCGCAAGCTGCCGGGCTGCGAGGCGGTCGTCGAGGAGATAGAGGCGGCCGGCGGGCAGGCGGTCGCGATCGCCGCCAGCCTGTCCAGCAAGCCGGATCTCGAGCGCCTGGTGGCCGAGACCGCGAGCCGGCTCGGGACGATCGACATCCTGGTCTGCAACGCCGCCAGCAACCCGTATTACGGGCCGATGGCAGGCATCAGCGACGAGCAGTTCCGCAAGGTGCTCGACAACAACATAGTCGCCAACCACTGGCTGATCCAGCTTGCCGCACCTGGGATGGTGGCGCGCCGCGACGGCGCGATCATCATCGTCTCCTCGATCGGCGGCCTCAAGGGCTCGCCGGTGATCGGCGCCTACAACGTCAGCAAGGCGGCCGACATGCAGCTCGCGCGCAACTACGCGGTCGAGTACGGCGCGTCGAACATCCGGGTGAACTGCATCGCGCCGGGGCTGATACGCACCGACTTCGCCCGCGCGTTGTGGGAGAACCCGACGACGCTGGCGGCGACCAACGCCGCGACCCCGTTGGGGCGCATCGGCGAGCCGGACGAGATCGCCGGTGCGGCGGTGTTCCTCGCCTCGGCCGCCGGGCGCTACGTCACCGGCCAGACGCTGGTGATCGACGGCGGCACCACCATCTCGAGCGGCGCGCTCGGGTGAGCGGGCCTCGCGGCAGGCCGGATGGAGGACTGATCTGATGCGCGCCTTGCTCAGCCACGCCGCCGGCGGCCCCGAGACGCTCAGCCTCGACGAGGTGGCCGAGCCCGCGCCCGGGCCCGGCGAGGTGCGCGTCGCGGTCCGGGCCTGCGGCCTCAACTACCCCGACGCGCTGATCATCGCCGACCGCTACCAGCTGCGCCCGCAACGGCCGTTCGCGCCGGGCGCCGAGATCGCCGGCGTGATCGACGCGCTGGGCGACGGGGTGAGCACGCTCGCGGTCGGCGATCGGGTCTTCGGCTCGTGCAGCTTCGGCGGGCTGGCCGAGAAGCTGGTGATGCCGGCGGACCGCTGCGTGGCGATGCCGGCCTCGATGAGCTTTGAGACCGCCAGCGCCTTTATGTTGACCTACGCGACGTCGCAGCACGCGCTCGCCGACCGGGCGAAGCTCAGCGCCGGCGAGAGCCTGCTGGTGCTGGGTGCCGCCGGCGGCGTCGGGCTCGCCGCGGTCGAGCTCGGCCGGGCGGCCGGCGCGCGCGTGATTGCCGCCGTGTCCTCGCCGGAAAAGGCGGCGCTCGCCGAAGCGCATGGCGCCGACGCCACGATGGTCTATCCGCGCGGCCCGTTCGATGCCGATCAGCGCAAGGCGCTGGCGTCGAGCTTCAAGCAGGCGGTCGGCGAGGCCGGCGCCGACGTGATCTACGACCCGGTCGGCGGCGACTACACCGAGGCGGCGCTGCGCGCCATCGCCTGGGAGGGCCGCCTGCTCGTCGTCGGCTTCCCCGCCGGGATCGCCAAGCTGCCGCTCAACCTGACGCTGCTGAAGAGCTGCCAGGTGGTCGGCGTGTTCTGGGGCGCCTTCGCCGCGCGCGATCCGGCGCGCCACCGCGCCAACGTGGCCGAATTGCTGTCACTCTACGAGGCCGGCAAGCTGCGGCCCGAGGTCTCGGCGGTCTACCCGCTGGCCCGCGCCGGCGAGGCGATCGCCGCCCTGGCGGAGCGGCGGGCGCAGGGCAAGCTTGTGGTGGTGATGGACGAATAGCAGGCAAAGCAAGGCAAGGACGGAGCAAGGCAAGGGCTCTGAGGCTGTGAATCTTTCCTCATTCGTGATTCGCTGTGATTTGCAATG
>CAXTSD010000360.1:0-2728 GCA_964246775.1 uncultured Acetobacteraceae bacterium
TGGCGCTGGCCGGGGTCGGGGCGGCGGCGGGCGGGGCGGTGCTGGCGACGGCGAGCCTGCCGGGTCTTGGTTCGCTGGCGCTCGGCCCGCTCGCCTGGCCGCTGACGGTGTGCTGGTTCGTCGTCATCACCAACGCGGTCAACTTCATGGATGGGCTGAACGGGCTCGCCTCGGGCAGCGTCGGCCTGGCCTGCCTGGCGCTCGCGGCGCTTTACCACGGTCACGCTCCGGCCGGGCCGCCGGTCGGCCTCGCCTGCCTCGCCCTCGCCTCGGCGGTCGCCGGCTTCCTGCCGTTCAATTACCCGGCGGCACGCATCTTCATGGGTGACGTCGGCAGCCAGTTCTGCGGCGTGATGGTCGCCGGCTTGGGGTTGCTGGCGGCGCGCGCCGGCGCGGTCTCCGCCCTGGCGGTGCCGATCCTGCTCGCCGGCTTCCTGTTCGACGTCGGCTTCACCCTGCTGCGCCGGGCGCGCCGTGGCGAGCGGCTGACCGAGGCGCATCGCGCCCACCTCTATCAGGTGGGCCATCGCGCCGGCGTGCCGGCGGCGGTCGTCAGCCTCGTCGAATGGGGGTTCGTCGCCTGCGGCCTCGCGGTGTGCCTGGGCACCAACCGTGCGGCGACGGCGTGGTCGCTGCCGGTGGTGATTGCACTGGTGTTGGCGCCGCAACTCGGCTGGCTCGCCTACGTCGCCGCCCGGGCCCGCCGGGCCGGGCTCGGACGCTGGTGAGCGCTACTTCACCAGCGCGATCTGGACGCCGCCGCCGGACCCGGTGAGCCGGGCGCCCTTGGTCACCTGATCGAGGCGCAACTCGACGCCGTTGCCGTTTTTCAGCGCCTGGCCGCCGAGACCCTCGCCGACCGTCGCCTCGCCGGTCGCTGCGGCGTAGGTGCCGCTGAAATCGGCGATCTTGTGCAGGCCATACACCCGGCCGTGCGCGCGCACCTTGGCGACGCCGACATCGGCGACCGAAAGCCCCTTCACCGTAAAGTGGTACTGGTGGCCGTGGTAGTGCAGCACGCCGCCGCCCCACTCGTAGCCGATGCCGACCGCCACCGCGTTGGAGGACAGCACGACGGTGCCGTCGACCGCGCCGGGCTGCGCCGGGTCGGCGGCCGCCTTGGCCGTCACGAACGAGGCGGTGAGGCCAGCGGCGGCCAGGCCGGTCGTGACGAGGAGGGCGGGAAGGCTAGGGATGCGCATGATCAGACCTTGGTCGAGAGAGTGGGGGCAACAAGATTCGTCAGCGCCGACAACGCCGGCGCCTTGGTTTCGTTCTGGCGTGGTGCGGCGTGCGTGGCGGGCGGGCCTCTAGCTCGCCACCCGACGTGCCTCGCGGGCGCTCTCCGCCTTGCCGGCGCGGCTGCCTGTGGAGGCCTCGTTCATGATCGAGCGCAGGTCGCGCAGGAACGCCGCGCCCTTGATCGTGCGCTGCACCAGCACCGAGCGGCGGTCCATCGGATCGATCTTGCGCCTCGCGAGGTCCAGCTCGCCGAGCCGGTCGAGCGCCCTGGTGATCGCCGGCTTGCTGACGTTGAGGTCGGCGGCGAGGCCGCGCACGGTATGCGCGCTCTCCTGCAGGTAGCAGGTGAGGAACACGCCGAGCTGGCGCGCCGAAAGGTCGGCGCCGTCGCGACGCACCAGCGAGACGATGGTGTCGCGCAATATGCCGACCATGTGATCGGACGTCTGCGGTGAAGGCATCTTTTTTCCTTTCGGTCCGGGAGCGGTCCTGGTCGGCGCGGCGGCCGGCCGCTCGGCCCGCCGCGTCAGGGCGCCGGCGGCCTTTCGCCCGTTGGCCTGCCTCGCGCCGTCGGTCTTGCCGCGGGGTGTCGGGGATGTGGTCTTGGTTTTCATGTCAATCAGATCGCAATCGATTTAGAGGGTAACTACCGCACTGCACTCTAGTTCGAGCCGCCGGCGCCGGAGCGACGATAAATCGGCCGATCACACGCAATGTTTAGGCTGAGTAACGATAGGTAATGTCGCGTAGAGCGCCCGCATCGCCTGCGCCTCGCCGCCTTCGGGGCGGCCGGGGCGGTTCGCGTCGTTCCACGCATAGGCGTCCAGATGCAGCCAGCGCGTGCCCTCGGCGACGAAGCGCTGCAGGAACAGCGCCGCGGTGATCGCGCCCGCCATCGGCTTGCTGCCGGTGTTGCTGAGGTCGGCGACGCCGCTCGCCAGCCAGTCGGCGTACTCGCCCGCCAGAGGCAGCCGCCATAGCCGGTCGTGCACCGCCTCGCCGGCGGCGAGCAGTGCCGCGCAGCACGCCTCGTCGTTGCCGAACAGCGCCGGCAGGTCCGGGCCGAGCGCCACCCGCGCCGCGCCGGTCAGCGTCGCGACGTCGATCAGCAGCGCCGGCTGCTCGTCGGAGGCCTCGGCGAGCAGGTCGCACAGCACCAGCCGCCCTTCCGCATCGGTGTTGCCGACCTCGACGGTGAGCCCGCGCCTGGTCTGCAACACGTCCCCCGGCCGCATCGCGTCGCCCGAGATGCTGTTCTCGACGCAGCCGAGGCGCAGCGCCAGGCGCACCGGCAGGTCGGCCGCCATCACCATGCGCGCCAGGCCGAGCAGTATGGCGGCGCCGCCCATGTCCTTCTTCATCCGCAGCATGCCGGCCGACGGCTTGATGTCGTAGCCGCCGGTGTCGAACACCACGCCCTTGCCGCACAGGCTGATCAGCGGCGCGTCCGCCGCCGCCGCGCTGCCCGACCAGCGCAGCGTCGCGA
>CAXTSD010000361.1:0-2716 GCA_964246775.1 uncultured Acetobacteraceae bacterium
CAGGCGAGGCGCAGCAGGTGGCGGCCGTCGCGCGCCGTCACCGCGAGCAGCCGCTCGGGCTCGGCGACGACGCGCACCACCGCCGCTGATCCGTCGAGCGCCAGACCGTCGCCGTCGCGCAGCAACGTCGTGCGCGGCAAGTCGAGCAACACCTCGGCGCCGGATGCCGTCGTGAGCAGGATGCGTCGGCGGTGCCGCCCGTCATGGTCGGCGCGCAGCTGATCCGTTTCGCGTGCCGGGTCCCAGCTGCCGGCCGGCAACACCGAACGGGCGCGCATCAGAACAGGAAGTAGCGCTGCGCCATCGGCAGCACCTCGGCCGGCTGGCAGGTGAGCAGCACTCCGTCGGCACGCACCTCATAGGTCTCGGGGTCGATCTCGATCAGCGGCGTCGCGTCGTTGTGCACCATGCTGCGCTTGCCGATGCCGCCGCGCGTGTCGCGCACCGCGCTGAGCTGGCGGCGTAGCCCGAGGCGCTGGCCGATGTCATCCTGCAGGGCGGCGGCGGAGACGAAGGTGACGCAGGTCGCGGCGAGCGCGCCGCCGAGGCTACCGAACATCGGCCGGTAGTGCAGCGGCTGCGGCGTCGGGATCGACGCGTTCGGGTCGCCCATCAGCGCGTGGGCGATGGCGCCGCCCTTGATGACCAGGTCGGGTTTGACGCCAAAAAACGCCGGGGTCCAGATCACGAGGTCGGCGAGTTTCCCCGCCGCGATCGAGCCGACCTCATGCGCCAGGCCCTGGGCGATTGCCGGGTTGATCGTGTATTTGGCGATGTAGCGTTTTGCCCGCGTGTTGTCGGCGCCGCCCTCGTCGCCAGGCAGCGGGCCGCGCTCGAGCTTCATCTTGTGCGCCGTCTGCCAGGTGCGGATGATCACCTCGCCGACCCGGCCCATCGCCTGGCTGTCCGAGGAGATCATCGACAGCGCGCCGAGATCGTGAAGTATGTCCTCGGCGGCGATGGTCTCGCGCCGGATGCGGCTTTCGGCGAAGGCGATGTCCTCGGGGATCGTGCGGTCGAGGTGGTGGCAGACCATGAGCATGTCGAGATGCTCGTCGAGGGTGTTGCGCGTGTACGGCCGTGTCGGGTTGGTCGAGGACGGCAGCACGTTGGGCAGGCCGGCGACGCGCATGATGTCCGGCGCGTGGCCGCCGCCGGCGCCCTCGGTGTGATAGGCGTGGATGGTGCGCCCGGCGAAGGCGGCTATGGTGTCCTCGACGAAGCCGCTCTCGTTCAGCGTGTCGGTGTGGATCATCACCTGGACGTCGAAGCGGTCGGCGACGGCGAGGCAGCAATCGATCGCCGCCGGGGTCGACCCCCAATCCTCGTGCAGCTTGAGGCAGGACGCGCCGGCGCGGACCATCTCCTCGAGCGCCGCCGGGGTCGCGGCGTTGCCCTTGCCGGCGAAGGCGAGGTTCACCGGCAGCGCCTCGGCGGCCTGCAGCATGCGCGCGAGATGCCACGGGCCGGGGGTGCAGGTCGTCGCCGCGGTGCCGGTCGCCGGGCCGGTGCCGCCGCCGACCAACGTCGTAATCCCCGAGCCGATCGCCTCCTCGACCTGCTGCGGACAGATGAAGTGGATGTGCCCGTCGATCCCGCCGGCGGTGACGATGCGGCCCTCGCCGGCGATGATCTCGGTTCCCGGCCCTATCGGGATGTCGATGCCTGGCTGGATGTCGGGGTTGCCGGCCCGGCCGACGCGAAGGATGCGGCCGTTGGCAAGCCCGATATCCGCCTTGACGATGCCCCAGTGATCGAGGATCAGCGCGTTGGTGATGACGGTGTCGGCGGCGCCGGCGGCGTTGGTGCGCTGGCCCTGCGCCATGCCGTCGCGTATCGACTTGCCGCCGCCGAATTTTGCCTCCTCGCCCGGCAGGGTGAGGTCGCGCTCGACCTCGATCAGCAGGGCGGTGTCGGCGAGGCGCACGCGGTCGCCGACGGTTGGCCCATACGCGGCGGCATACTCGGCGCGGGTCAGCCGGCTCATGGATCGAGCGGTCCCATCGTCGCGCCGCGAAAACCATAGGCGAGGCGGGCGCCGCCGAAGGGGATCAGCGTCACCTCGCGCTCCTGACCCGGCTCGAAGCGGATCGCGCCGCCGGACGGCACGTCCAGCCGGCGGCCATGCGCGAGCGCCCGGTCGAAACGCAAAGCCGGATTGGTCTCGGCGAAATGGTAGTGGCTGCCGACCTGGATCGGCCGGTCGCCGGTGTTGGCGACAAGCAGGCGGACCGCGTCGGCGCCGGGGTTGAGCTCGATGTCGCCCGGCAGCGTCAGCACCTCGCCGGGCACCGCGCCGGGATCGAGGGCGTCAGCGGATCGGGTCATGCACGGTCACCAGTTTCGTGCCATCGGGAAACGTCGCCTCAACCTGCACGTCCGGGATCATCTCGGCAACGCCCTGCATGACCTGGTCGCGCGTCAGGACGAGGCCGCCCTGCTCCATCAGGTCGGCGACGCTGAGGCCGTCGCGCGCGCCCTCGACCACGAAGTCGCTGATCAGCGCCACGGCTTCCGGATGGTTGAGTCGCAGGCCACGCTCGAGCCGCCGCCGGGCGACGATCGCCGCCATGCTGATCAGCAGCTTGTCCTTTTCGCGCGCGGTCAGATGCATTCGTGCCCCCGTTTAGCTCAGCAGCGTGTTGCTCAGCAGCGCCAGACCGAGGGCGGCGGGCGCCCGTGCCGCAGCACCGCGAGCAGGCGCCATACCGCCGCC
>CAXTSD010000362.1:0-2715 GCA_964246775.1 uncultured Acetobacteraceae bacterium
GGCGAGCGCGCGTATCGAGACCGCGCGGCCGGTGCAGACGTTGACGACCGCCGCCGATGGCCGATGCGCGAGCCGGTCCATCGCCGCCAGCAGATGGGCGACGACGTCGCTGACATGCACGAAGTCGCGCACCTGCCCGCCGCCGCCATGCAGCGTCACCTCCATCCCGGCGGCGATGCGGGCGGCGAAGATCGAGATCACCCCGCTATACGGCGAGCTCGGATCCTGGCGTGGCCCATAGACGTTGAAGAACCGCAAGCCGAGCGTCGGCACGCCGTGCACCAGGCTCGCCACGCGGGCATGCAGCTCGCTGCCGAGCTTGTCGGCGCCATAGGCGGTGAGCGGCGCCGGCGCTTTATCCTCGCGCGCCGCCGCGCCGCCGGTGTCGCCGTACACCGCCGCCGACGAGGCATAGACGACCGGCACCGCCGCCCGCCTTCCCCGCTGCCGCGCCGTGTCCAGCACCGCCACCGTGCCGCCCTGGTTGATCCTGTGGGTGCCCGGCCAGTCCTCGTTGCCGCGCGCGACCGAGGCGATGGCGGCGAGGTGGAACACCCCTGACACCCCGTCCATCGCGCGGCCAAGTGCCGCCTGATCGGCGATGTCGCCGGTCTGCAACTCCACGCGAGGGTCGAGATTGGCGGCCCGCCCGGTCGAGAGGTCGTCGAGCGCCACCACCTCGTGGCCGCTGGCAAGCAGGGCGTCGCACAGATGTGAGCCGATGAACCCGGCACCGCCGGTCACCAGCACCCGCCCCGCTTTGGCCGCGCCCGCCTCATCCTTTTGGACTTTACTCACGCCATCGCGCCAAGCCGCTCCGTGAGTAGAGTCCAAGCCGGCGCGGCCTGGGCGTTCAGCGCGCCACCGCCTTTCTCTCGGCGACCGGCGGCGGCGATGGATACAGCGTCATGCCGCGCTTGTCGTCGATCGAGACGCGCGCCTCCGGATACACCGACAGCGCCAGCCTGAGCGGCGCCGCCAGATCGCGGCGGAAGAACCGCAACTCGTTGTATTCAGGGCCGAACTGACCTTTCAACGCCGACCAGCTGACGTCGACCGGGCTGGTCAGCACGTGCAGCCGGTAGGCCAACCAGACATACAGGTCGATCGCCAGCGAGCGGCCGGAGATCTGCCTGATCGCGGTCTCGCGCAGCGGCAGCGGGTGCTCGATCAGCGACTGGTAGAACCCTTCGTCGAGCCGCACCCGCTCCTGCCATAGCAGCGACTGGTTCGCCGCTTGCGGGTCGAGCGGCAGGATTGAGTCGCGCACGAAGGCGCCGTTGCTGATGAACTCCGCCTGCGCGGTGCGCCTGAAGAACGTCAGGCGGCAGCGGCTGATCCGCCGCGATTGCTCGCGCACGATCTGATAGGTCTTGCCGCCGACCGGTATGTCCATCGCCGTCAGCCAGGCGTTCATCGACGCGCCGAGCTCGACCTCGCGGCTCTTCGTGCGCACCGCCTGGGTCTGCAGATAGAGCAGTATCATGCGCGCGATCGAGCCATACGGAATGCCGATCGGCTGCTTGTTGCTGTCGAGCCCGCTCTCCACCAGCAACTTGACCTGGCCGCCGTCACGTTCCCACACCGCGTCGGCGGTCTTGCGGTGCGGCAACGCCGCCATCGCAAAGCCGGCATGCGCAATGCCGACCTGCCCGCTATCGTCGCTCATCACGGCGTGCGCCGCTTCCACGCACAGCCGCTCGTTCTTGTCGCCCGAGGCGACCCGCCTCGCCTCCTGCAGCCCATGCCTCATCAGCAGCTGGTGAACTTCGCCCATGCCTCATTGCGCAACAAGCGCCATGCCGCCGTCAAGTTGGACTTTACTCACGTAGCTATTAGAAGGTTATTAGTACCTACTATTAGAGTGTGTGAGTAAGGTCCAAGGGATATCCCAATGTCTCGTGAGTAGAGTCCAGGTCGGCCGGTAGAACCGTCCAAGCCCCGCTGTGGATAACCGCGTCCGCCGCGGCCGCCATCCGGACTGGACTTTACTCACGCCGCCCCGATCTTCACGATCGCTCCATCTTCACGATTGCCTCCGGCACCCCTCGCCCAGCCTGCCTCACGAGGAGCGCGCAATGCAGGACACCCTCACCACGCCAAGCCCTCCCGACGTGACAATCACCCCCGGCGTGACGACCCCCGGCACGGGCGCCCGGACCGCGCTCAAGACCGAGCGGCCGCCGCTGCACAAGGTCATCCTGGTCAACGACGACTTCACCCCGCGCGAGTTCGTCGTCCGGGTGCTGCGGGCGGAGTTCCGGCTGGCCGAGGCGCAGGCGCGCCGGGTGATGAGCACGGCGCATCAGCGCGGCGCCTGCGTGGTCGCGGTGTTCACCAAGGAGGTGGCCGAGGCCAAGGCGACCAACGCGACCGACCTCGCGCGCAAGGAGAGCTACCCGCTGCTGTTCACGACCGAACCCGAAACCTGACACCGCCCCGCCACGTTCCCCTGCAAAACACAAATCTGGGGAGCCGCGTCATGGCACGGTCAGCACTGGTCTACGCCGCATTGGCCGCGGCGCTCGGCCTCACGCCAATCGCCGCCTACGCCGACGGCCCCTGCACCAGCGACATCGCCGCACTCGGCAAGCGGATGGGCGGCATGAACGGCCTTGGCGCCCCGGTCTCCGAACCCGCCGCCGGCCAGAACGTCGGCGCGTCGCGACAGGCCAGCGCCACCCCCGCCGCCTCGGACCGCGAACAGGCCGGCGG
>CAXTSD010000363.1:0-2701 GCA_964246775.1 uncultured Acetobacteraceae bacterium
CCTTCGTGCTGCTCCGCCTGGCGCTCGACCTCGTGCCCGTCGGCGAGTTCGCCGCCGTCGGCGCGCTCGGCGCCGCGGCGGCGGACCGGCCGGTCTCGCGCCTCGTGCTGCTCGCCGTCATCAACGCCTACCTGGTCTGCCGCGCCGCCACCTGCCTCACTTGCATGTTCGTCGCCCCGGACCTGCCGCGGCTGCGCCTGATCCAGATGTCGGACGCCGGCGCCGCCTACACGCTTGTGTGGATCCGCCGGCTGGTCGCGGTCGCCGCCTTCGGCTTCGCGCTGTGCACGATCTGCGTGCTGTTTGGGTTGCCTGGCCGCGCCCACGACGCGCTGCTCAAGCTGGTGGCGCTGATCGACCACGTGTTCCTGGTGGTGATCGTGCTGCAGCTGCGCGCGCCGGTCGCCAAGCGCATCCACGCCCGCGCCGGCCGCACCGGCCTGCTCGCCTTGTTGCAGAACCGCCTCGCCGCGGTGTGGCACATCATCGCGATCTTCTACATCGTCGCACTCTGGGTCGTCTGGGCGGCCGAGGTGCAGGACGGCTACGCCAAGATCTGGCGGCTGTTCGTCGTCACCTCCGCCGTCAGCATACTCGCCCGGCTCGCCGGCATCGTCATCCTCGGCTCGCTCGACCGGCTGTTCCGCATCACCCCGGAGATGACGCAGCGCTATCCCGGCCTCGAGGCGCGCGCCAACCGCTACTACGCGCTGCTGCGCGGCATCGTCTCGTCGCTGCTGGTCGTCCTCACCGGCCTCGCTTTGCTGCAGGCCTGGGGCCTGCCGGTGCTGCGCTGGCTGAGCCGCAGCGCGCTTGGCGGCCACATCGTCTCGGCGGCACTCACCATCGGGCTCGCCGCCCTCATCGCCGTCGCCATCTGGGAGGGCGTGAACGCGAGCCTCGATCGCCACGTCGCCGAGCTCACCCGCGAGGCGCAGCTCGTCCGCTCCGCCAGGGTGCGCACGCTGCTGCCGATCGTGCGCACCGCGCTGTTCATCGCCCTGCTCATCGTCTTCGGCCTGACCGCGCTGTCCGAGATCGGCGTCAACATCGCGCCGTTGCTCGCCGGCGCCGGCATCCTTGGCGTGGCGATCGGCTTTGGTTCGCAGAAGCTGGTGCAGGACTTCATCACCGGCATCTTTTTGCTGCTCGAGAACGCCATGCAGGTCGGCGACTTCGTCACCCTCGCCGGGCTGTCCGGCAACGTCGAGACGCTGTCGATACGCACCATACGCCTGCGCGCCGGCGACGGCTCGGTGCACATCATCCCGTTCAGCTCGGTCAGCACCGTGACCAACGTCAATCGCGGCCGCGGCAACGCCGCGATCAGCGTCAGCATCGCCGCCGACGAGGACACCGACCGCGCCGCCGACGCGCTGGTCGAGATCGCCCACGCGCTGCGCGCCGAGCCGGCCTACGCCGACATGATCGTCGAGGATTTCGCGCTCTGGGGCGTCGACCACGTGGACGGGCAGGGGGTCACCATCGTCGGCCAGATCGTCTGCACCGATGCCGGGCGCTGGGGCGTGCAGCGCGAGTTCAACCGCCGGATGAACCGCCGCTTCCACGAACTCGGCATCCGCCTCGCCGTGCCGGTGCAGATGCTGCTGCCGCCGCCGCCGCGTCCGCCGCGGCGCGCCGTCGCCTCCAACGACGCCGGTGCGCCGGCCGAGGAGACGCTCGTCGCCTCGCCGCCACCCTCCTCGCTCGGGAACACGCAATGACCGAACCGCGCGACCTGCCGGCCTTCGCGCACGAGCTCGCCGACGCCGGCTACGCCTTTGTCCGCGCCCCCGAGATGCGCGCCGTGCTCGAACGCGACGGCCTCGCCGATTTCCAAAACTTCGCCGAAAGCTGGAACGACCTCGGCATCGACACCTTCATGGCCGATGGCGGCCGCTATCGGAAGCGCCGGCATGCCGCCTTCCGCGCGGCTAGCGGCGTTATCGAGCGCAAGCCGCACCAGCCGCACTACCAGAGCCGCGACTACAACGCGCTGAACGGCGGCATCGCCCGCTGGTTCGAGCCGGTCAGCGAGGCCGCCGCCGCGCACCCGGCGCTCGCCGCCATCCTCGCCACCTGCCAGCGCCTGTTCGACGCGCTGACCCCGGCGGCACGGCGCCCCGACGTCTGGCACGTCGAGCTGCACCAGTTCCGCATCGAGGCCGCCGCCGGCCAGGCCGGCCAGCCGACCCCCGAGGGCCTGCACCGCGACGGCGTCGACTGGGTGCTGGTGCTGCTGATCCGGCGCGAGAACGTCGCGAGCGGCGAGACGACCATCCACGACGCCGCCCGCCGCCAGCTCGGCAGCTTCACCCTGACCGAACCGCTCGACGCCGCGCTCGTCGACGACCAGCGCGTCTATCACGGCGTGACGCCAGTGCTGCCGATCGACCCCGCCAGGCCCGCCTTTCGCGACGTGCTGGTGGTGACGTTCCGCCACGAATAGGGCCAAGACGATTAGGCGTGCTCGTTTCGCGTGCCGGCTACATGTAGCGGCTTGCACTCATCCGCGGTCGGGCGCGCACTTATCGGCCTGATACGGCTCACGCTCGGCCAACCGCGGTGCGTTCGAGCTACGTTGAGGTTCTGACCCAGGACAGCCTGCCTTCGCCTGAGCCAATCCCGGCAAGCGTGAGCCAGGCCCGATGAGCGCGCTACGAGGTGCCGATCAGCACCCCCGCCCCGAACACCAGCGCCC
>CAXTSD010000364.1:0-2691 GCA_964246775.1 uncultured Acetobacteraceae bacterium
TGCCGGTGCCGCCGGCGCCGCCGCCGCCCCACAGCCGCAGCCGCACGACGCTCGTTCCCGCCGGCGCCGTCCACGACCCGGACTGATTCAGCGTCGCAATGTTGCGTGTGCCCGGCGTCAGCGCCGGCAGCTTGTAGTTCACGAACGGCGCGTTCGGCATCCGCGTGATGTTCGCCGCCGTCACCTGGGTCTGCGCGTAGGCGACGGTGATCACGTGCAGCCCGACCCAGCCGCTATCCACCGAGGGCGTCGGCTGCGCGCCGAGCGCACCCGCCGCCCCGGTCTTGAGCTGCAGCTGCACACGCTGCGTGCGCTGGGTATTCTGCGCCGCCCCCACACCTCCTGGTCCTGAAAACGGCAGCGCCGGGTTGGAGGCATTGTAATACGGCAGCACGATCGGCGTCGCGTCGGCCTCGATCAGGCTCGCCTGGATCAGGTAGTTGATCGCCTGGCCGGAGCTCGCCGGCGCGGCGAGGGTGAACTGCGTCCCGGTCACGTTGATGCCGATCTTCACCAGCGGGTCGGCCGCGTCCGCCGGCAGCGAACCGAACGCATACGCATCGACCGGGCCAAGCAGCGTCACGCTGCCCGGTCCGACGACGACGCTGAGCGAGGCCGGGCTGGTCGGGCTACAGGCCAGACCGTCGACGACGGTGCCGCCGCCAAGCGTCGCCTGCGCGAGGTAGCCGATCGCGACCATCGTGTTGCGCTGGATGTTGAGCAGGTCCGTGTCGAGCGGCACGCTGCCTGGATAGACGATCTGCCTGTCCACTTCCGAAGTCTCCTGATTACAGCTGCTCAGATCCCGACCGGGGCCGGACGTTAGTCGCTGATCGCGGTCCAGCAGACCGTCGCCGCCGGCATCACGCTCGCCGCGGCGGCATAGATGTCGGCGTCCGAAACCTGCACCGGCACCATGGCGAGCGAGGCGTAGGCCCGATACCCGCCGGTGGCGTAGCCGCCGACCAGCGCGATGCCGGCGCCCAATGGACGATAGGCGGTGACGAACACCTGGAACGGCAGCGCGAGCGAGCCCCAGCCGCCCGCTATGCCATAGCCGAGGCCGCCGCTCGAATACCCGCCGGTGTCGCCGCTCAGCGCCGGCTCGAATACCCTCGGGGCGCGCCCGGTCAACTCGGTCAGCGCCGAGACCAGCCCCGCCCGCGTGCCACGCTCGCGCAGCATCTCGTAACCAATGCGCAGACGGAACGGAGCATCGAGCTCGCCCGTCCGCCGCGGCAGCGCGGCGCCGAAGAAATCGGCGCTGACGCCGTCGAGGAAGCTGTCGCTCGCGGTCGCGATCCGCGTCTCTGCCCGCATCGTCTCGAGCAGCGCGTAGATCGCCGCCCAGCCGGCCGCGAGCCCGGCCAGCACGCCGTCGAGCACCGGTGTCGTGTCGCCGAACCAGCGCGCCGGCAGCACCGCGCGCAGCCGGCTGCGCATGTCCGCCGCGTCGCCGATCATCTCAGGTCACCACCACCGAGAGCGTTTTCATCACCGCATTGGCCGGGCAGACGAGGTCGGCCGCCGAGCCGTTGATCAGCACGCCGTTGACGCTGACAACCCCGCCATTCGCCGCGTGCGCGAGGCTCACCACCCGCGAGACCGGCAGCTCGGCGCCGATCGGCAGCGCGTTCACGTAAGCGGCGACGGCGCTGATCACCAGCGCCTCGACCGCCGGCTTCAGCGTCGCCGGCGAGACGGCGAGGCCAAGCGACACGCTGACACCAATGACGACCGGCGGCATCACCGCATAGGTCGAGCCGATCGGCCGCACCGACTCCACCGCCGCCTGCACGGCGTCGAGCAGCGCCGCCGACGGCGTGCCGGACCCGTCATCGACGGTGACGACGAAGTGCCCGACGCTGACCGAGCCGTCGACGTTGCTGTTCTCCGCAACCGTCCAGCGCAGCCCCTGCCGCACCGAGGCGATCGCGCTCGCAAGCGCGGTCAGCGTCGCCTTCGAGCGGCTGTTGATGTAGTTGACGAAGCGCGCCCGCAAGTCACTGTCGCTCTCGGCGTCAAGCCCGTTCAGCGTCGCCGACGCGTTGCCGACCGTGTCGACCCCCGCGATCGCGCTCGCCAGCTGGGTGATCGCGCCGGCCTGCACGTTGCCGCCGCCGCCCGCTTCCAGCGCCGCCACCGGCACGTCGACGCCGCCGGTCTCGGCGCCGATCTGGTAGCCGCCGCTCAGATACGCGGCCGAGGCGGCGACCCACGCAGGATTGCGCGGGTCGGCCTGCACCGAAAAGCTTTGCGACGCGTCGGTCGTGCGCACCAGAGCGCCAACCGGCACGATCGCCGCCAAGCCCACCGTGTAGCGCGCGAAGGTGACCGTGCCGACCGCAGGCACCGCGGCCAGGCGCGTCAGCGCAAAGTCGCCGACCCAGCTATCGAGGTCGGCCCCGGTGCTGGTCGCCGCCCGTGTCATCGCCAGCGCCTGCAGGATCAGCCACTGCAACCACAAGCCGACCGACGCCGACGCCTCGAGTAGCGTGCGCAGCACGCTGCCGACCGACAGGTCGAGCAGCGAGCGGCTGGTGCCCTGAACGCCGGCGGCCATCGTCTGCACCAGCGTCGTGAAGTTTTGCAGCGGCAGCTTCATGACCTCTCCTCTGGCATCTCGCCGCCATGCCGAAGGCGAGGGCTCTGCCCTCGACCGGGCACCCATCGCACAAGTGCGATGGGACC
>CAXTSD010000365.1:0-2691 GCA_964246775.1 uncultured Acetobacteraceae bacterium
GCCGAGCAGGGCGGGCAGCGCGGCGGCGACGCCGCGGGCGAGCGGGGCGGCGGTTTCGGGATCGCAGAGCAGGCGCTCGACGATGCGCGCGACGTCGAGCCGGCCGAGGGTGCGGGCGAGCTCGGCCTCGGTGAACACGTGGTTGGCGAGAAAGCGCCCGAGGGCGGCGCCGAGACGCTGCTTCTGCGCCGGGATGATGGCGGTGTGCGGGATCGGCAGGCCCATCGGGCGGCGGAACAGCGCCACCACGGCGAACCAGTCGGCGACGCCGCCGATGAAGCCGGCCTTGGCGGAGGCGGCGAGCAGCGAGGCGGCGTAGCCGGTGGGCAGCGCGAAGGACAGCAGCGTCAGCGCCGCCATGGCGGCGAGCAGGCCGGTGGCGATGGCTCGGGCGCGCTGGAGCGCGGCGCGGGCGAGACGGTCCGGTTCCGGACGCGCCGGCTCGGCCATGTTCATCAGCAGGGCATCAGAAGGGCGCCGGTCCGCCTTACGCCGGCCAGGCCAGGGCGGCGGGCGGCTCAGCCTGCCGATTTGTCGCAGGCATAGGCGGCCTTGAGGGCGCGCAGCACGAGCTCGACGCCGGAGCGCGCGTTGTCCTGTGGGTGCGCCTTGAGCGAGGCGACGACGGTCTGTCGCAACTGCACGCCGGTCACCTGCTTCGGCACGCAGATGCCGAGGGCGCGCCCGGTCTCGCCTGCCATCGCATCGGTCGCGGTCGCGGTGTCGGCGACGCCGCTGACATAGGCGTCGCAGGCGACGACGGCCCGCGACGTGCACAGGCCGAGCAGCTTGTTGCCGTCGAGGGTGGAGACGCGCTGCGCCTCGGCGCGCGGCGCCAGCGCCAGCGGCAGCAGCATAAGCCCCGAGGCGGCGGCGAGGCGTATCCTGGTTCTGCTCACGGCTCGATCTCCACGCTGTAGCTTTCGATGACGGGGTTGGCGAGCAGGCGACGCGCCATCTCCGCCGCCGTGTCGCGCGCGGCCTCGGGGGAGCTGGCCGCGAGCTCGAGCTCGATGCGCTTGCCGGCGCGCACCTCGCCGACGCCGGAAAAACCCAGGGTGCCGAGGGCGTGGCCGATGGCGCGGCCCTGCGGGTCGAGCACGCCCTGCTTGAGCATGACCGTGACGACCGCCTTCATTGCCGCGCCTGCTGCAGCCCCGCCTGCCGCGACTTCAGGGTCACTGCATGGTCTCCGGGCCCTTCATGTCGCGGGTGCCGGCCTCGGGCAGGATGCCGAGGCGTTTCGCCACTTCCTGATAGGCCTCCTCGACACGGCCGAGGTCGCGCCGGAAGCGGTCCTTGTCCATCTTCTCGTTGGTCTTGCTGTCCCACAGGCGGCAGTTGTCGGGGCTGATCTCGTCGGCGAGCACGATGCGCATGTCC
Source organism: uncultured Acetobacteraceae bacterium (assembly GCA_964246775.1). Lineage (GTDB taxonomy): Bacteria > Pseudomonadota > Alphaproteobacteria > Acetobacterales > Acetobacteraceae > CAXMMR01. Next base: position 1,384 of record CAXTSD010000365.1, read on the forward strand.
TCGCCTTCCCACAGCCGGCCGAACTCGAGCTTGAAGTCGACGAGCGAGATGCCGACGCCGAGGAACAGGCCGGTGAGGAAGTCGTTCACCCGCAAGGTCAGCGAGACGATGTCATCCATGTCGGCGGTGTGCGCCCAGCCGAAGGCGGTGATGTGCTCCTCGGCCACCATCGGATCGTTCAGCCCGTCGTTCTTGTAGTAATACTCGATGATCGAGCGCGGCAGGCGGGTGCCTTCCGGGATGCCGAGCCTGGTCGAGAGCGAGCCGGCGGCGATGTTGCGCACCACCACCTCGAGCGGGATGATCTCGACCTCGCGTATCAGCTGCTCGCGCATGTTGAGGCGGCGGACGAAATGCGTCGGTATGCCGATCTCGGCGAGCCGGGTCATCAGGTATTCGCTGATCCGGTTGTTGAGCACGCCCTTGCCGGTGATGATGCCCTTCTTGGCGCCGTTGCCGGAGGTCGCGTCGTCCTTGAAATACTGGACGAGCGTGCCCGGCTCGGGACCCTCGAACAGGATCTTTGCCTTGCCTTCATAGAGCTGCCGGCGGCGCGCCATTCGCAAAACCCCTAAACCTCGCAGGCCCGGCTCTGCGCTCGACCGGACGCCCTCGTGACCGGCCGCCAGTCCGGGCCGCCGGCTCGCCGGCGCCGCAGCCGGCCGGGCAGCACGCGCCCTATAGCAGCCAAACCCGCAACGCGGAACCGCCGGCCGCCTCGGGCGTGCTTCTCCCGGCCTGCCAGGGCATGACCGGCGCGGGGTGAGCGATGACGAGCCTGATCCTCCATCATGTCGGCATCGACGCGGCCGGCCGGCGCCGCCGGCGGATGCGGCCGCTTGCCGCCATGCTCTGCCTGCGCCGCCACCATGCGCTGCGGCCCGCCATGGTCTGCGTCTGCGGCCTGCAGGCGACGCGGCTGTGGCGCAACAAGCTGCAGCGTGAGCAGCACGATTGGGCCATGTTCCAGTTGCGCCAGGACCGCCAGTCGTTCCTCGCGGTGCTCGCCGCCGAGCAGCAGAGGTGCAAGCCCTGGCGCCCGCGAGCGCCGACGACGCGCGCGGGCGACCCCTGACCGGTTCAGCCGGGTTCAGCCAAATGGCAGGAACGCCGCCTCGCCCGGCGGGCCGGCGGCGAACAGCAGCATCGCCGCGCCGGCTTGCGGCACTCCGATCAGGCTGGCGCAGCCGGTGCCGAAGCCGTCGCGCGGCGTCACGTTGAGCTGCGCCTCGGGCTCGCCGCCGCTGTCGGCCAGCAGGTCGGGCCAGCACGACCAGTCGGGCGGCGCCGGCGGTGCTGCCGCGGCAA
>CAXTSD010000366.1:0-2679 GCA_964246775.1 uncultured Acetobacteraceae bacterium
GACTTGGCGCGGGTTTGTCCAGCCGCTAGACACTCCCGGCCGGATCCGACCGGCCCCATCAGCAGGCCCACCCATGTCCGCGTCCGATGCCCGCATGCTCGCTCTCGCCTCCTGCCTGCTGGCCGTCAACGCCTGCTCCGGCGGCGATCAACAGGTCCGGCCGGTCGCCGGCACCGAATACAACGACTACAAGGATCCGACCAAAGCCAGGCTGCCTGGCGATCAGGGGCTGCCGCTCGGCGTCAGCAGGAACGCGGCCGCCGACAAGGGCGACAGCACCTCGCTCGGCGTCAACGCCTATCTGTGGCGCGGCGCGCTCGACACGCTCGGCTTCATGCCGCTCGCCTCGGCCGATCCGTTCGGCGGCGTCATCATCACCGACTGGTATTCGCCGCCGACGACCAGCGGCGAGCGCTTCAAGGCGACCGCCTACATACTGGGCAGGCAGCTTCGCGCCGACGGCGTGCGGGTGTCGATCTTCCGCCAGGTGCAGGATAACGGGCAGTGGACTGACGCTTCCGTCAGCCCGAGCACGACGGCCGAGATCGAGAACAAGGTGCTGGCAAGGGCACGCGAGCTGCGCGCGGACAACGCGCTGCGCTGACGCCGGCCGGGCTCGGCGCCGCTCTCCCTTGCACGCCACAACTCGCGAGCGTATCTGTTCGACTTAGCAGAAATCGGCACTGCCGCGCCTCGCGCGGCGGTGCATGTCGTGTCCCGCAATCAAGGGAGGCGCATACTGGGCGGCCCCGCCATCGGCGGGGCCACAGACGGGAACACGAATACAATATGGCTTCAAGCGCCGCTGCCCGCGTTCTCGAGCGCGATTACGCTCAGACCGCCTCGCCCAACGACCACATGGGAGGCGAGGATTTCGCGTCCCTGCTCGACGAGACCCTTGGCCGGGATTCCGGCTTCGACGGCTCCGTCGTCACCGGGCGCGTGGTGCGCCTCACCGAAGAGTTCGCGATCGTCGATGTCGGCCTGAAGAGCGAGGGTCGGGTCGCGCTCAAGGAGTTCGGGGTTCCCGGCGCGCCGGTCGAGGTGAAGCCGGGCGACCTGATCGAGCTGTATGTCGAGCGCTACGAGGATCGCGACGGCTCGATCGTGCTGTCGCGCGAGAAGGCGCGCCGCGAGGAGGCCTGGACCAACCTCGAAAAGGCGTTCGAGGGCAATCAGCGCGTCAACGGCACGATCTACGGCCGGGTGAAGGGCGGCTTCACGGTTGATCTCGGCGGCGCCGTCGCCTTCCTGCCGGGCAGCCAGGTCGACATCCGCCCGGTGCGCGACGTCGGCCCGCTGATGGGCATGCCGCAGCCGTTCCAGATACTCAAGATGGACCGCGCCCGCGGCAACATCGTGGTGTCGCGCCGCGCGGTGCTCGAGGAGACGCGGGCCGAGCAGCGCAGCGAGCTGATCCAGGGCCTGAAGGAGGGCATGATCCTCGACGGCGTGGTCAAGAACATCACCGATTACGGCGCCTTCGTCGATCTCGGCGGCGTCGACGGATTGCTGCACGTGACCGACATCGCCTGGCGCCGGATCAATCATCCGAGCGAGGCGCTGCAGATCGGCCAGGCCGTGCGCGTCCAGGTGATACGCTTCAACAGCGAGACCCAGCGCATCAGCCTCGGGATGAAGCAGCTCGAGGCCGACCCCTGGGAGGGTGTCGCCGCCAAATATCCGCCCGGCGCCAAGTATAGCGGCCGCGTCACCAACATCACCGACTACGGCGCCTTCGTCGAGCTGGAGCCCGGCGTCGAGGGCCTGGTGCACGTCTCCGAGATGTCGTGGACCAAGAAGAACGTGCATCCCGGCAAGATCGTCGCCACCTCCCAGGAGGTCGACGTCCTGGTGCTCGACGTGGACAGCGCCAAGCGCCGCATCTCGCTTGGCCTGAAGCAGGTCCAGCGCAACCCGTGGGAGCAGTTCGTCGACGAGCATCCGGTCGGCTCGACGGTCGAGGGCGAGATACGCAACATCACCGAGTTCGGCCTGTTCGTCGGCTTGTCGGCCGATATCGACGGCATGGTCCACATGTCCGACCTCTCCTGGGAGGAGCAGGGCGAGGCGGCGATGGCCGCCTACGAGAAGGGCCAGACGGTCAGCGCCAAGGTCCTCGACGTCGACGTGGAGAAGGAGCGCATCTCGCTCGGCGTCAAGCAGCTGCAGGACGATCCGGCCGCCGACACGCTGAGCCGGGTGCACAAGGGCGACGTCGTCACCTGCGTGGTGACCGCCGTGCAGTCGAACGGCATCGAGGTGAAGGTGGACGAGGTGCTGTCCGGCTTCATACGCCGCGCCGAGCTCGCGCGCGACAAGACCGAGCAGCGTCCGGACCGCTTCGCCGTCGGCGAGAAGATCGACGCCAAGGTCACCGCGGTCGATCGCGCGTCGCGAAAGCTGTCGCTCACCATCAAGGGCCGCGAGATGGAGGAGGACAAGCAGGCGATGGCCGAGTTCGGCTCGTCCGACAGCGGCGCCTCGCTCGGCGACATCCTCGGCGCGGCGATCCGCCGGCGCAACCAGGCCTCCGAGTAGTCGCCGCCGGCCGTGCCGCTCGAGCCTGACCTCAACCTCGACAGGCGGCGCCGCAAGCGCCGCCCGCGGGGGGGGGGGCTCGCCGCCCACCACGCGCGTGGGGGCCGGGGGTTCGTCGCCCGCCCCCCAGGCGGGCGG
>CAXTSD010000367.1:0-2678 GCA_964246775.1 uncultured Acetobacteraceae bacterium
GGTGCCGGGGCGCTCGCTGTATGGGAACACGTGCAGGTAGGGCAGCGCCTCGCGTTCGACGAAGGCGAGGGTTTCCTCGAACAGCGCGTCGGTCTCGGTCGGGAAGCCGGCGATCAGGTCGGCGCCGATGGCGATGCCAGGGCGCAGCCGGCGCGCGCGCTCGATCGTGCGGGCGGCATCGGCGGCGAGGTGGCGGCGGCGCATGCGCTTCAGGATCAGGTCCGAGCCGGCCTGCAGCGACAGGTGCAGATGCGGCATCAGCCTTGGCTCGCTCTCGATCAGCGCCCACAGCTCGTCGTCGATCTCGGCAGGATCGAGCGAGGACAGGCGCAGGCGCGGCAGTTCCGGCGCCAGAGCGAGCAGCCGACGCACCAGCTGGCCGAGGCTCGGCCGGCCGGGCAGGTCGGGCCCGAAGCTGGTGAGGTCGACGCCGGTGAGCACCACCTCCTGGTAGCCGCCGGCAACCAGCGCGCGCAGCCGCTCGGCGATCATGCCGACCGGCACCGAGCGGCTCGGGCCGCGGCCGAACGGGATGACGCAGAAGGTGCAGCGATGGTCGCAGCCGCCCTGGACCTGAAGGAACGTCCGGGCGCGTCCGGCGAACTCGGTGACCAGATGCGGCACCGTCTCGCGCGCCGCCATGATGTCCGACACCGCCGACCGTGCCTGCGGCGTCCAGCTCGCCGCCAGCAGTTTTTCCGCGTTGCCGAGCACCCGCGAGACGCCGGGCAGCGCCGCCCAGGCTGCCGGCGCGATCTGCGCCGCGCAGCCGGTGACGACGATGCGCGCCTCGGGTCGCTCGCGGTGCAGGCGGCGTATCGCCTGCCTCGCCTGGCGCTCCGCCTCGCCGGTCACCGCACAGGTGTTGATCACGACGGTGTCGTCGAGCCGGTCGGCGTGGCCGCGGATGACCTCGCTCTCATAGGCGTTGAGACGGCAGCCGAAGGTGACGATCTCGGCCATCTCAGGCGCGTTCGCTCAGCGCCGCGGCGTCAGGGCCGCCGCGGCATCTCGTGCTGGTCGCCGGTCTCGACCGGCTCCTCGATCGTGCGGTGGCCATCCTTGCCAGGCGAACCCGGACGGGTCGGGTGGGTGCCGCCCGGGTCGAGACCCTCGACCGGCTCGTTGGCGGTGGTGCGCTCGGATTGGTGGTCAGACATGACGGCTCCTGCGGCGGGGGAGCGCTGCAGATGGTGCCTGCGGTCACGACGGGTAGTCCGCCAGCTCGACCGTTCCGGTGTAGGCGGTGGCGACCGGGCCGGTCATTGAGACGCTGTCGTCGTCGCGCCACTCGATCAGCAGGCTGCCGCCGTCGAGAACGAGGGTGGCGCTGCGGCCGGCGAGGCCGCGCCGGTGCGCGTTGACCAGGGCGGCGCAGGCGCCGGAGCCGCAAGCGAGGGTTAGGCCGGCGCCGCGCTCCCAGACCCGCAACCGGATGCGGTCGGGCGCCTCGACGCGGGCGAAACCGGCATTGACCCGGTCGGGGAACAGCGGGTCGGTCTCGGCGGCGGGGCCGAGGCTCAGGGCGACGTCCACGTCGTCGACGAACCAGGTGGCGTGCGGGTTGCCGATCGACAGCGCCGCCGGGTCGCCGGCGAGCGGCAGATGCAGCGTGTCGACCGCGCGGGCGAGCGGCACGTCCGACCAGTGAAGGCGCGGCCTGCCCATGCCGACGCGAACCTGGCCGTCCGCCAGCAGCTCCGCCTCGAGCACTCCGGCTAGGGTGCGCAGCCGGATCGCCGCGCCCGCGCCTTGCTCGCCGGCGAGCCACGCGGCGACGCAGCGTGTGGCGTTGCCGCAGGCGCCAGACTCGCTGCCGTCGGGATTGTGGATGCGCATGAAGGCGGCTTCGCCGGCGGCGCCGGGCTCAAGGCTGACGAGCTGATCGCAGCCGATGCCGCGCCGGCGGTCGGCGAGGGCGGCGATGCGGCGCGGGTTGAGCGCCAGCGCGCCGTCGCGTGCGTCGATCACGATGAAATCGTTACCGGCGCCGTGCATCTTGGCGAAGCGGGTCAGCATGGGCGGCGTTATATGGCGCTCGGGCAGTTGACGGAAGCGCGGCTGCAGGCCGAGCCCCGGGTTGGCGCGGGGCGCACCCGGCAGCCTCGTCACGCCCGACGCCAGCTCGGCCGCGCGGTCGCGTTCGTCTCATTACTTGGCCGCCGCCGCCAAACACGTGTAGCTTTGCGGTCATGCCAGGGACGCGCCACAGGGAGTTCAGGATGCAGAAGCGCGCATCCATGCTGCTGCTCGCGCTGCTGCTCACGATGGCGGGGGGCGCGCTCGCCGGCTGCGCCGGGATGGACGGCTTCATCGACCGCTACACCACGCATTATCGAACGGCCGGCACCGGCGCGGCGCAGGGTGAAGGCGCGACGACGACGTCGTTCGGCAGCCCGGAAGGCTTGTATGGCGGCGACACCAGCCCGGCGGCGCAGAATGCCGCCTGTCCGCAGGCGAATGCCGGCACCCTGTATGTCGGGCGCGGCCAGGTGCGCTACAGCGATCCGGCGAACGGCATGATCGAGGGACCGGTCGGGCCGGATGGTCAGGTCGCACTCGATCGCAGCGGCATACGCCTCGATGGTCGGCTGGTGGCGGACCGTTTTGCCGGCACCGTGTCCGGCGGCGCCTGCTCGTATGACCTTGCGTTCCGGCGCGGCGGCTCGCCTCTGGAG
>CAXTSD010000368.1:0-2673 GCA_964246775.1 uncultured Acetobacteraceae bacterium
CTCCTGGCCGCCGCGGTCGGCGAGGATGTCGTTGGCGGCGAGCGTCGAGCGGTCGACGAGCTCCTGCTGGCCGGCCGCGGTGACGGTGTCGGCACGAGCGGGCGTGGCGGCCAGGGGGGCGGCGAGGCTGGCGATCAGGGCCAGGGTGAGCGGCAAGCGGGGCATGGCGGTCTTCCTCATCCGATGCCGCAACTCTATGCCATAAGTTGGCGGTTTCAGGGCAAGTTTTGCTTGGCTCAGGGCGCTGTCACTGCCGCGTCGCGCGAGCAACGCATCTCCTGATGAAGGAAGCGGTTCTTTTTCGAGAAAAAGAACCAAAAAGCTTTTGATTATTAAGGCCGTAGTGTTGGCTTGGCGAACGCCAGACAAACAAAAGTTTTTTGCTGCTTTTTTTCAAAAAAGCAGGCCTTTCTTCTTCAGCTCAATACGCCCTCGGGGATCTCGCCGAGCACCTCGTTGACGCTGACGACGCGCCAGGCGGCCGAGTAGCGTTCGATGATGGTGAGCGACAGGTTCTGCACGGCGAGGCGGAGTGCGGCGTCCGGCGTCATGTCGAGGGCGTGGGCGATTGCGGCGCGTATCGCGCCGCCGTGGCTGACGGCGATGACGTCGCGGCCGGGATGGCGGTCGGCGAGCCGTTCCATCGCCTCGGCGACGCGCTCGATCACCTCGATCATGCTTTCGCCGCCGGGCGGGCGCTCGTCCGCGCCGACCGGCCAGAACGGGTGCGACGGGGCGGTGAGCCGCGCCGGCAGCTCGGCGTGACGCAGGCCCTGCCAGGCGCCGAGATGCTGCTCGATCAGCCCCGGCTCGACCGTCGCCTCACCGCTCGCGGGCGCAAGGCCCGGCGCGTCCTCGGCTTGCCGCCAGATGGCGGCGGCGGTGAGCCGGGTGCGCGACAGCGGCGAGACGAACCAGGCGGCGTGGCGCGGCAGCCGGTTGGCGAGCGCCTGGTAGGTCGAGAGCTTGGAGACCAGGGTCTGCGGGCAGAGCGGCACGTCGTTCTGGCCGTAGAGGCGGGCGCGGGCGTTCTCCTCGACCAGCGCGTGGCGGATCAGCCAGAAGCGGGTGACATCCTGGTCCGCCCGCCGGCCGGCGCCGGGCTCGCCGGTGCTCATCACTCGCCGATGCTGATCAGGGCGCCGCTCAGCCGCGCGGCGCGAAACTGCGAGGCGAACAGCAGGGCGCCGGCGGCGAGCCAGAGCGCGTTGAGCAACGACGCGGCGGCGAGGTGGCCCCAGGCGACGGTGCCGCTCGCCGCCGCCTGTCGCAGCCCCTCGAACACGTGGCTCGCCGGCAGCGCCAGCGAGACGACCTGCAGCGGCGCCGGCAGCACGCTGACCGGGTAGAACACCGCGGCGAACGGGGTGACGCCGATCAGCAGCGACCAGACGAACGCCTCGGCACCGGCGCCGTGGCGCAGGATCAGCGACAGCACGCCGAGCGCCACCCACCAGCCCATCACCAGCAGGTTGGCCACGAACAGCACCAGCACCGGACCGACGGCGAGCACGTCGTAGGCGTAGAGCAGCCAGGCGACGAGGGCGGCGGGGATGATGCCGAAGGCGGTGCGCCCGAGCGAGATGCCGATCAGCGCCAGCACGAGCTCGATCGGGCGCAGCGGGCTGACGAAGACGTGGCCGAGGTTGCGCGACCAGATCTCCTCGAGGAACGACAGCGCGACGCCCATCTGGCTGCGCATCGTCACCTCCCACAGCAGCACCGCGCCGAGCAGGCCGCCGAGCGCGATGGTGCCGACGGCGTGCTGGCCGGGTGCCAGCTGGCTGAGCCGGGAAGCGAAGAAGGTCGAGGTGAAGCCCCAGATCAGCATCTGCAGCGTCGGCCAGTAGGCGAGCTCGAGCAGCCGCGGCCAGGAGCGGCGGTAGAGTGCCAGGTGGCGATAGGTCAGCCCCCAGATCCGGCGCGCCGAGCCGGTCATGCCGCGGCGGCCGGCTGGCGGCGGTCGCGGGCGATGTCGAGGAACACCGCCTCGAGGTCGTCGCGGCCGTAGCGCTGCAGCAGGTCGGCCGGGCTGCCGGCATCGACGATGCGGCCGCGGCGCAGCACCAGCACCTGGTCGCACAGCCGCTCGACCTCGGCCATGTTGTGCGAGGCGAGCAGGATCGTGCAGCCGCTCTCCGCCCTGTAGCGCTCGAGCCGGGAGCGCACGAGGTCGCCGCTATCGGGATCGAGGCTGGCCGTGGGCTCGTCGAGCAGCAGCAGGTCGGGGTGGTTGATCAGCGACTTGGCCAGCGCGACCCGGGTCTTCTGCCCGGCCGAGAGATTGCCGGCCGGGCGGTCGAGCAGCTGGACGAGGTCGAGCTCGTCGGCGAGTTCGGCGATGCGTCGCTCGAGCCGGCGCACGCCGTAGAGATGGCCGTAGACGCGCAGGTTCTCGGCCACCGACAGCCGCGACGGCAGAGCGAGGTAGGGGGAGGAGAAGTTCATTCGGGCCAGGGCGGCGAAGCGGTCGCGCGCGATGTCGTGGCCGAGCACGCGGATGGCGCCGGCGGACGGGATCAGCAGGCCGAGCAGCATCGAGATCGTCGTCGTCTTGCCGGCGCCGTTGCCGCCGAGCAGGCCGACCGTGGTGCCGGCGGCGACCCGGAAGCTCACGTCGTCGACGGCCAGGGTGGCGCCGTAGCGCTTGCTCAGCCCGCTGACGGTTATCGC
>CAXTSD010000369.1:0-2670 GCA_964246775.1 uncultured Acetobacteraceae bacterium
GGCGATCGCTCGGGGGCCGGTTACGATTTAAGGAAGGCCAAAGGCTTCGCCTCTGGACTCCATTAAAGGCGAAGCCTTTAAAATCCATTTCTTTGGTCCTGTGTCTCGACGTCGAATGCGGAGTGTGAGGCGGTTTGGTTTGAATGCTTCGCAAGAAGGCCTCCCGCAGAGACCCTAACGGATGCGGGTCTGGGGTCGCTCGACCCCAGCGGGTCCAGGGCAGAGCCCTGGCCTTTCTTTCTTATCGAGGAGTGCCGAGCAAATGCGCGTCTATTACGATCGTGATGCCGATGTCAGCCTGATCAAGTCGCGCAAGGTCGCCGTCATCGGCTACGGCTCGCAGGGGCATGCGCACGCCCTCAACCTCAAGGATAGCGGCGTCGGCGAGCTCGTCGTCGGCTTGCGGCCTGGCTCGGTCGGCATCGCCAAGGCCGAGGCGGCTGGCTTGCGCGTGCTGGCGCCGTCCGAGGCGGCGGCGTTTGCCGACGTGATCATGGTGCTGACGCCGGACGAGCTGCAGGGCGACCTGTATCGCGAGCATCTCGGGCCGAACATGAGGCCCGGGGCGGCGCTCGCCTTCGCGCATGGCCTCAACATCCACTTCAACCTGATCGACGCGCGGCCCGACATCGACGTGTTCATGATCGCGCCGAAGGGTCCCGGCCACACGGTGCGCTCCGAATATGAGCGCGGCGGCGGCGTGCCGTGCCTGGTCGCGGTGGCGCAGGATCCGTCCGGCAACGCGCTCGAGATCGCGCTCAGCTACGCGAGCGCGATCGGCGGCGGGCGTGCCGGCATCATCGAGACGTCGTTCAAGGAGGAGTGCGAGACCGACCTGTTCGGCGAGCAGGCGGTGCTGTGCGGCGGCCTGGTCGAACTGATCCGCGCCGGCTTCGAGACGCTGGTCGAGGCGGGCTACGCGCCGGAGATGGCGTATTTCGAGTGCCTGCACGAGGTCAAGCTGATTGTCGACCTGATCTACGAGGGCGGCATCAGCAACATGAACTACTCGATCAGCAACACCGCCGAATATGGCGAGTACGTCACCGGCCCGCGCATCATCACCAAGGAGACCAAGGCGGAGATGAAGCGGGTGCTGGAGGACATCCAGTCCGGCCGCTTCGCGCGCGACTGGATGCTGGAGAACAAGGTGAACCAGGCCGGCTTTCGCGCCACGCGCCGGCGCAACGCCGAGCACCAGATCGAGGCGGTGGGCGAGCGGTTGCGCGGCATGATGCCGTGGATCGGCAAGAACGCGCTGGTGGACCGGGCGAGGAACTGAGGCCGCGGCGCGCGCGATGCGCGGACTTGCCGGCGCCGGCCTCGCGGCCCTGCTGGCGGCGTCGCTGCCCACGGTGACACAGACTGCGATGGCACAGACGGCGGTGGCGCAGACGGCGTCCGATCGCGCAGCCGGCGTTCACGGCGGCGGCCTCGGCGATGTCGCGTCGGCTGGCGGCTTTCGTAGCAGCCGGCTCGTCGGCGCGTCGGTCTATGACGAGCACGACGAGGCGATCGCGACGGTCGATGACCTGATCGTGTCGGACCGCCAGCCGAACGAGGTCATCCTCTCGGTCGGCGGCCTGCTCGGCGTCGGCGACCGCCTGGTCGCGCTGCCGTTCGCGCGGTTGAGGATACACGACAATACGGTGACGCTGCCTGGGGCGACGAAGGCCGGGCTGAAAGCGATGCCGGAGTTTCATTACGTAAAAAATAGCTGACACAGGCGAGCGACTCAGCTTGAAGGGGGCCGGTGACGCCGCGCCGGCGCCACCGCCGTTTCGCTGCGCCAGCGCAGTTCGCCATCAGGAGTTTTACCATGACCCTCAAGACGCTGGGCGCTGCCCTGCTGACGCTCTCGCTCGCCGCGACGCCGGTTCTCGCGCAGACGCCGCCTGCCGACAACACGGCTCCGGCGACGCCGGCGACCCCTGCCGCGCCGATGTCCCCCGCCACGCCGTCGACCAGTGCGCCCTCGACCAGCGCCCCCTCGACCAGCGCGCCGTCGAGCTCGGCGACCAGCGACCAGGCGAGCACGCCGACGACCTCGACGACGCACAAGCATCACCCGAGGCGGCACCGTCGGCACATGAAGAAGTCGACGTCGAGCAGCAGCACGTCCGGCGACAGCTCGTCGAGCGCGCCGACGACGCCGACGGAGTAAGGCGAGAGCCGCGCCGTCGGCTCTCGTCCGGCGGCGCCGGTTTCGCTCCTCGGGGCCGAGCATGGTGGTCCGGCATGCCGGGGCCGTGTCGATGGTCCGGCACGCCGTACAATGAACGGATGATGGTCCGTCCTGCGTTCAACGCGCTTGCCCTCGACCGCCGCGCCGCGCTAGGCCGGAGGATGATGTCGCGTGAACCAGTTCCGGTCCGCACGGTCCGTGCCGCCTCCGCCCGGCTCTGCGCACGACCGTGCGCACGACCTTGGGCACGACTGCGACTTAGCATCCCCTGACCGGCCGAGCGCGGCGCGTCGCCTCGACGCGTCGCTCGCGGCGGCCGCTCAGGGGTGCGTCGCGCTGCGTATCGGCCTTGCGGGAGCCTCTCACATGACAATCAACCATCCGAGCTTCGGCGCCATCGCCGAGGATCGCGTCATCATCTTCGATACCACCTTGCGCGACGGCGAGCAGTCGCCCGGCTTCTCGATGAACCTCGAGGAGAAGCT
>CAXTSD010000370.1:0-2668 GCA_964246775.1 uncultured Acetobacteraceae bacterium
GGCGCGCCTCGTTGAGGGCGGCGACCGCCTGATCGGCCTCGGTCTTCGCCCTCTGCGCCGCCTCGAGATCGGTGCGTATCACCGTGGCGCGATGCTCGATCACGGCACCCATGCGCGGCAGCGCCCAGCGCGACACCGCGAGGTAGAACACGAGGAAGATGATCGCGCCCCATACCACCTGCGACAGCAGCAACGGGTTGCCGAAGTCGAGCTGCGGCATGCCGTGCTGGCTCTCCTGCGCGACCGCAGGAGACGCCGCCACAAGTGCTGCCGCCGCCACGGCCAGGCGCCGACGCGTCATCGTTCCGGCCATCGCCCGGATCAGGTGAACAGGATCAGGAACGCGATCAGCAACGCGAACAGCGCCACCGCCTCGGTCAGCGCGAAGCCCAGGATGCCGAGACCAAAGACCTGGTCGCGCGCCGAGGGGTTGCGCGCGATGCTGGTGACTAGCGCCGAGAAGATGTTGCCGATGCCGATACCGACGCCGGCTAGCGCGATCACGGCGATACCCGCTCCGAGAGACTTAGCGGCTGCAGCGTCCATATCTGATGATCCTTGGTGTGAACTTGAAGAAAAACCCTGGCGAACCCGCACGCACACTCAATGCAGATGCACCGCGTCGTGCAGGTAGATGCAGGTCAGAATGGCGAACACGTAGGCCTGCAAGGCCGCGACCAACAGCTCGAACCCCATCAGCAGCACGTTGATGACCACCGGGCCGACCGCCAGCGCGTCGCCGATGATCGTGGCGCCGCCGAGCATGACCGTGAAGGTCGCGAACACCTCGAACATCACGTGCCCGGCGACCATGTTGGCGAACAGACGGATCGACAGGCTGACCGGACGCGAGAGATACGAGATGATCTCGATCGGGATGATCAGCGGCGCCAGCAGTTTCGGCGCGCCCTTGGGGAAGAAATACTCGGTGAAGAAGTGCGAGCCGTTCTCGCGGATCGCGACGATCGTCACCAGCACGATCACCAGGATCGCCAGCGCCGCCGTCACCGCGATGTGGCTGGTGTAGGTGAAGGCGAACGGCAGCAGGCCGAGCAGGTTGCCCATCAGCACGAAGAAGAACAGCGTGAACAGGAACGGGAAGAACCGACGCCCCTCCGGCCCGATCTGGTCGAGCGCCATGTTCAGCACGAACTCGTAGCTGTACTCGGCCGCCGCCTGCAGCCGCCCCGGCACCACCGCACGCGGCCTGGCGCCGAAATACAGCAGCGCCAGCGTCAGCAGCATGCCGGCGACCATGAAGGCGTTGGCCTGGGTGAAGTTCACCGCGCGGCCGAGGCCGCCGAGCACGTCATGCAGGCGGAACTGCCCGAGCGCGTCGATCGATGGTTCGCCTGCAGCCGCCAACGCCCGCGCCCCTCATTGCGGCCGGCGCGACACGCCCGCCAAGCCAACTCAATTCCCGGACCGATTGGTCCGCTTGACGCCGGCCGCCGGCGCACCCGGCGCGAACATGCGCCAGACGTTGAACACGCCGGCAACTCCGCCAAGCAGCACGAAGATCACCAGGAACAGCGGCGTCGTTCGCAGCCAGTGATCGAGCGCCCAGCCGATGCCGAGCCCGACCACCAGGGCCGCCAGGAGTTCGACGCCGACGCGGGCGCCGATCCCCCAAGGGCTCTGCATCGCGACCGCCGCGTCATCGGCGACCTTGCGATCGAGCCCCTGCCTGTTCCGGGCGGCACGCATCCGTTGCTCGAACGAACCGTCGCCCTCCCCACCACTCATGCGCGCCTCCGACGAAAGTAGCGCCGGAAAGCGTCGGCTTGCTACCGGCGGGGTGTAGCACTGTCAAGCTGTCCGCGGTGAGACGCAGCACTGAACCAAATGGATTTAACGGCTCCGCCTTTGATCGGTGTTGAGAGGCGAAGCCTTTGGCCTTGCCTTGCCTTGCCTTTACTCGGCCGCCTCACGCGCCTCGACCATCGCCGCCGCCCGCGCGAGGTCGACCGAGAGCAGCCGCGAGACGCCGCGTTCCTGCATCGTCACCCCGTACAGCCGGTCCATCCGCGCCATCGTCAGCTGGTGGTGGGTGACGACGAGAAAGCGCGTGCCGGTCTGGCGCACCATCTCCTCGAGCAGGGCGCAGAACCGGTCGACATTGGCGTCGTCGAGCGGCGCGTCCACCTCGTCGAGCACGCAGATCGGCGCCGGGTGGCAGCGGAAGAGGGCGAAGATCAGCGACAGCGCGGTCAGCGCCTGCTCGCCGCCCGACAGCAGCGACAGGTTCGCCAGCTTCTTGCCTGGCGGCTGGACGTAGATCTCGAGCCCGGCCGCCAGCACGTCGTCCGAGCCGACCAGCGAGAGATGCGCCCGGCCGCCGCTGAACATGCGGCCGAACAGCGCCTGGAACTCGCGGTCGACTTGCGTGAAGATCGACGTGAGCCGTTCGCGCCCTTCGCGGTTGAGGTGGCCGATCGAGCCGCGCAGCGAGGCGATGGCGCCGGCGAGCTCCTGCCGTTCGGCGCTGATCGCCGCCGCGCGCGCCTCGAGCGCCGCCGCCTCCTGTTCGGCCAGCAGGTTGACCGGACCCATCTCGTCGCGTTCGCGGGTGAGTTTTTCGAACCGCGCCTGCGCCCTCGCGACGGCCGCCTCGCCGGCAGGCCGCGCCGGCCTCTCGCCCTGCAGGCGCTCGCCCGCCCGTTCGAGC
>CAXTSD010000371.1:0-2621 GCA_964246775.1 uncultured Acetobacteraceae bacterium
GGCCGGGCCGCGGCGATGCCGTCGCCGCGACGTCAACCGGCCAGCCTCTGGCGGCAAGCATCCGGGCGACGACATAGCCGTCGCCGCCGTTGCTGCCCGGCCCGCACAACACCAGGGTGCGGCACGGACGGACGCGCGCCACCACCGCCCGCGCCACGGCGCGCCCGGCATTGTGCATCAGCGTCGCGACCGGCACGCCGGCGGCGGCGGCGAGTCGGTCCGCCGCGGCCCCCGCGGCGGGGGTGGGCCGCGCGCGGTGGGCTGGTGGTCTCATGGGTCGCGCTGCTCACTCCCGCCTCGGCGGGAGTGAGCAGCGCGCGTTCGTCTGGTGATCTCATGGCTCGCTCCGATATACGGCAGGCAAGGCAAGGGGCGTTGCCCCCATCTTCAAGCGTGGACCCCATCGGGGCCTTAGACCCCAAACCCCTTTTGATAAATGGTCTTCAAAGGCTCACTGGCCGTCTTGCGCAGCACGCGTTCGCATGACGGTGGGTCTGGGCGAAGCCCATGCTTGCTGTCGTGTTCTGCGGGATACTTTTCATGGCCCAGGTGATCACCGTCGCGCAGCAGAAGGGCGGCGCCGGCAAGACGATGCTGGCGGCGAACCTCGCCGCGCATTGGGCCGGCCAGGGCAGGCGCGTCGGCGTGCTCGACATCGACCCGCAACGCAGCCTCGCCCGCTGGTTCGGCCTGCGCGCGGCGCAGGCCGGGTTGGCATCGCTCGCCGTCTCGGACGTCTCCGGCTGGCGGCTCGGCCGCGAGCTCGAGCGCCTCGCGGCGCAGTCCGACGTCGTGGTGATCGACACGCCGCCGCAGATCGACAGCGACGCGCGGCGCGCCATCCGGCAGGCCAGCCTGGTGCTGGTGCCGCTGCAGCCGAGCGCGCCCGACCTGTGGGCGGCGGAGGCGACGCTGGCGCTTGCGGCGTCGGAGCGCCACCCGGTGGCGATGGTGTTCAACCGCAGCCCGGCGCGGTCGCGCCAGCGCGACGAGATGGCGGCGGCGATCGCCTCCCGCCCGGTGCGCCTGCTGCCTGCCGCGCTCGGCAGCCGGGCCGCCTATGCAGCCGCCTTCGCGCGCGGTATGGGCGTCGCCGAGGCGGCGCCGCGCTCGCTCGCCGCCCGCGAATTTGCCGCCCTCGCCGCCTGCGTCGAGGCGGTCATCGAGGAGAGCCGTGAATGAAAGAGCCGCGGGCATGAACCCGGTGGGCCCGCTCGCGGGCGTCCCGATCGGCGTCACGATCGCGGTGCTGTCGCTGCACGTCATCGGCGCCGCGCTGTGGGTCGGCGGCATGGCCTATGCCCTGCTGGTGCTGCGCCCGGCGATCGGCGTGCTCGAGCCGGCGTCACGCAACCAGATGCACGGGCAGACGATGCGCCGCTTCCTGCGCCTGATCTGGCACGTGATGCCGCTCGTGCTGGTGAGCGGCTGGGTCATGGTGTTCACACTCTACGGCGGCTTCGCCAACCTGCCCTGGGCGGTCAACGTCATGCAGCTGCTCGGCATCGTCATGGCCGCGGTGTTCGCCTATCTGGCGCTCGGCCCCTACAAGCGGTTCCGGCGCGCGATCCGGCCCGGCCCCGAACTGGTCGCCAGGATGCGCCAGCTGACGCTGGTCAACCTCGTGCTCGGCGCCCTGGTTCTGGTCTTCGCCTCCATCGGCCATTTCCAGTAATCTTATGCGCGCAATTCCGGTGGCGATGCTGGCGGCGGGGCTGCTCGCCGGCTGTGCGACGACAGGCCCGGCGCCGAGCCGCCCTGAGGAGGGCAAGACGCCGGTCACGCAAGGCGCGAACGAGGCCGGCCCGCTGGTTGCCGACAGCCACGTGCCGCCGTTCGCGAGCAAGCCGTTCGAGCCGTTCGCGCGGCGCGACGCGGTGGCGATCGCGTTGCGCGAGTGGCGGCTGTTCGGCCAGCCGGTCGATGACGACCCGCCGGACAGCCGGCCGCCGCCGCTGCCGGAGGACAAGCCGGAGCGCCAGCCCGGCCTGTGGCAGCGCGTCGGAGAATATTGGTGGACCGGCCAGGACCCGGGCGAGCGCGAGGCGTCCTGGACCGGCATCCACGACGCCGCCGGCAACCTGTTCCCGGCCGAGCAGGATGGCGAGTTCGCCTGGTCGGCGGCGTTCATCGACTACGTCATGCGGGTCGCCGGCGCCGCCGCCCGCTTTCCCTACGCGCCGAGCCACTCGACCTACATCAACCTCGCCGTCGAGGGCCGCGCGCCGGCGCTGCAGGCCTATGGACCGAGCCGCTACGCGCCGATGGCGGGCGACCTCATCTGCACCGGCCGCGGCCGCGCCGCCACTATCCGCTTCGCCAACCTGCCCGCCGAGCCGTTCCCGAGCCATTGCGACATCGTCGTCGCCGCCGCGCCCGGGCAGCTCACGGTGATCGGCGGCAATGTCGACGACGCGGTGACGGAGAAGCACGTGCCGATCTCGGCGCAGGGCCTGCTGGTCGGCGATGACGGCAGGCTGCTCGATCAGCGCTATGACTGGTTCGTGGTACTGAAGGTGCTCTACGATGTCGGCTGAGGCGTCGTCCCGATCAGACAGACGAGGCGGGCTGACCACGCGCCGCCTCTGACGAGGCGGCTGACCACGCGCCGCCTCTGACGA
>CAXTSD010000372.1:0-2613 GCA_964246775.1 uncultured Acetobacteraceae bacterium
TGCAAGCCGAGGCGTCGCGCGTCGAGGCGGTGCGCGAGGCCCGGCTGCAGCTCGAGCGCGCCGGCGGCACGATCATCGGCAGCGTGCTCAACCGCAGCCGCGTGCGCCTGCCGGGCTGGCTCGGCGGCCTGCTGTGAACGCTCTAGCGAGGCCGCCGCGTCCGGGCGTTGCGCAAGGCGCGGGCGATGGCGTCGCGCATCGGCTTTGGCGCGAGCCCCGCGTCGTAGGGCAGGCCGCGGCTCGGCAGGCCATCCGTCCGGCGCGTCGCCGGCGCGCCGCCGAGGTCTGAGTGGCGGTCGGACAGGCCCCAGGTGATCACCGCCCGGCTCGCCGGCTCGTCGAGCACCAGGTCGAGATAGCGCTCGGTGAGTGCTGCCACCATGCGGTCGCGCGCCGCGATCTCCGCCGGCAGGCTGCGGTCCTCGACGTCGAGCTCGGTCACCCAGATCTGCAGCCCCATGCCGCCGAGGGCGGCGAGAAACCGGCGCAGCGCCGCCTCGTCGATCGGCTGGTCGGGCTTCAGATGCGCCTCCAGCCCGAAGCCGCCGATCGGCACGCCGGCGGCGAGCCAGCCCTCGATCAGCCGCAGATAGGTGGCGCGCTTCTGCTCCCGGTCCGGCGCCGCGTATTCGAGGTTGTCGTCGTTGAGCATCAGCAGCGCCGTCGGATCGGCCTGGCGGGTCAGACGGAACGCGTCGGCGACCTCGTCCGCGCCGAGGGCGCGCCGCCACGGCGTCAGCGTCAGCCCCTCCGGCCCGGCGTGCCAGCGCGGGTCGACCGGCTCGTTCACTACGTCCCAGGCAATCACGCGCCCACGCGCGCGCCCGGCATAGCGCCCGGCGACCGCCTCGGCGTGGCGCGCCAGCACCGCCTCGCCGCGGCCCTCGGCGAGGGCGGCGAGCTCCCACGGCCGCATGAACACGCCCCAGATCATGTTGTGCATGTGCAGCGCGATGTCGTGCGCGGCGCAGAACTCCGCCACCGCGTCGAGCCGGGAGAAGTCAAAGCGCCCCTCATCCGGCTCGACGATGCCGAACTTCGCCTCGATCCCTGGCGTCACCACGGCGCACTCGCGCGCGATCAGCGCCGCATAGGCCGGGTCGCCGGCGAGTTCGGAGGCCATCACCTCGGAGCCGAACAGCAGGCCTTTGCCCGCCGCGAGCGCCCGCAGGCTGTCGGGCTCGGCCGCACCCGACGTGGCAAGTGCTGCGGCCGTGGCGAGAACTCCCCGGCGGGTGATCTTCATGGTTGCAATCCTGCTGCATCACGCACGCCGATGCCAGAGATGACGACGCCATGCTGACCGCGCCGGCTCTGCCGCAGGCGTCGATCCGCCCGCCGCGCGTCGCGTTCCGGCTCGCCGCCGCCGCCCTCTGCGCGAACCTCCTGGTCAGCGGCAACCTGCTGGACGCGCTCGGCATTCCCTACACGTCCGAGGGCGGCAGCCTGCTGGTCAAGATGCATCCCGGCACCTGGCTCGCCGGAGCCGCCTTCGCCGCCATGCTGATCGAGCGGCGCGACCCGCTGGCCCGGCTGCGAAGGCTGGCCCGCGACGAGCGCGGCGCCTTCCTGTTCCTCGTCTCGCTCGCGCTCTGCCTGCTGTGGTCGGCGCTCTGCACCGGCAAATCGCACCTCATCGTGTTCATCGAGAGCTTCGCGCCCGCCGGGCTGCTCGGCCTCGTGCTGGCGCAGGAGGAGCCGCGCCGGCTGCGTCGGCTCGGCGCGCTGCTGCTGGTGTTGCTGCTCGGCAACGTCCTGGTCGCGCTGCCCGAGGCGGCGATCGGCCGCCACATCGTGGCGATGCAGCTCGACCGCGCCGCCTTCCTCGAGCCGCAAGGCGAGTTCCGCCCGACCGCGCTCTACGACCATCCGCTGACCGGCGGCATGCTGACGATGATCGCGACGTTCCTCGCCGTCGCCATGCGGCGCGCCGGGCGGTCATTGCGCGTCGCGCTGCTGTCGCTCGGCCTGCTCGGCCTGCTCGCCTTCGGCGGCCGAGGCGCGCTCGGCGCCACCGTGCTGCTGCTCGCCGCCTGGCGCGGCGGCGTGCTGCTGCACCGATTGCTGGCGCGAACGCTCAGCAGTTTTGACGTCGTCGGCAGCCTCGCCATCGCCATCGCCTTGCCGGCCGCGACCGCCGCGCTGCTGCTGACGACGCCGATCGGCAGCCGCATCGCCGCCCGCGCCTATCTCGACGACAGCGCCAGGGTGCGCGACCTGCAATGGTCGATCCTCGATCGCATGGACGCGCACGATTTGCTGTTCGGCATCAGCACCGAGCGCCAGCATGTGCTGCTGCACCAGCTTGGCCTCGACGTCCCGATCAGCGTCATCGAGAGCCTGTGGCTGCTGCTGCTGACCGATCTCGGCGCCATCGGCTTCCTGGTCTTCATCGCCGGCCTCGCCTGCCTGCTTGCCTGGTGCTGGCGGCATAGCAACACCGCCGGGCGGATGATGCTGTTCGGCGTGCTGCTCGTCGCCTCCACCAGCTCGTCGCTCGGCCGCAAGAGCAACGTGCTGACCATTCTGGTGCCGGCGGTGCTGGTCTGCCGCCCGCTCGCCGAAGCGCGCGAGCGCCGCGTGCGGCTGCCCGCCGCGCCGCCGCGCCTCGCC
>CAXTSD010000373.1:0-2611 GCA_964246775.1 uncultured Acetobacteraceae bacterium
GCGCTCGAGCGCATCGCCCGCGTGGCGGCGGCGCGGCCTGACGCCGCGTCGGAAGCCAGATCGTCCGCCGCGACGGCGCGGATCGCCGAACGGATGGATGCGCTGATTGCCGAGCTGCGCGACGTCTTGGCGCAGCACGGAGCGGAGTAGGGCGGATGGCGCAGGTCACGGTGAAGATCAACGGCTACGCCCACACCGTCATCTGCGAGGACGGGCAGGAGGGCCACCTGCAGGCGATGGCTGCCCAGGTCGACGACAGGATCAGCTCGATCAAGGCGCTCGGCCAGTCCGGCGAGGCGCGGCTGCTGGTGCTCGCCGCGCTGCTGATGGCCGACGAGCTGCACGACCTGCACGTCGAGATGGCGGCCTTGCGCGAGCGGGCGGCGCCAGCGCCGAGCGCGGCGGTGCCGGTCATCGATCACGGCGCGCAGCTGCGGCTGAGCCGGCTCGCCGATCGCGCCGAGGCGATTGCGTCCGAGCTGGAGCGCTCCTAACTAGGAGGGGCGGAGCTGCTGGGCGCGTCAGGCTACACAACCCCGGGGCCAATGAGCATCCTCTCGGGGACTGGCGCTGCCGTGATCCTGGTCATGGTATCTGGTTCCCACCTGCACCAGCAGGCTTCGAGAGGTTGATAACCGCCAACGGCTTCGGCGGCTCCGCACTTCCCATGACCCCGACCGACACCACTTCTGACAACCGGATCGACGACGCGAAGCGCGCCATGCGGGCGGCGTGCCTGCTGCGTCGCCCCGACGGCGACGCCTCGGTATTGCGCGAGCGGCTGGCCCGGCTCGACCTGCCGGCGGTGGTGGCCGGGGTCTGGCCGCTGCCGGGCGAGATCGACCTGCGGCCGCTGCTCACGCTGCTGTCGGGGCGCGGCCACGTCGTGCTGCTGCCACAGACCACGCCGCGCGGCTCGCCGCTGCTGTTCCGACGCTGGACGCCAGGGGCCGACATGCTTGCCGGGCGGTTCGCCACCTGCCATCCCGACGGCGCGCCAGGCGTGCCGCAGGCGTTGCTGGTGCCGCTGCTCGCCTTCGACGCGCGATGCCACCGGCTCGGCTACGGCGGCGGCTACTACGATCGCACCTTGGCGGCGCTTCCTGGCGCGAGGTCGATCGGCTACGCCTGGGCCGCCCAGCAGGTCGCCGCGGTGCCGGTCGGGCCGAACGACCGCGCGCTCGACGCCGTGGTCACCGAAGCGGGTGTCACCGAAGCGGGGGTTACCGAGGCAGGTGTGAGCGGGAGGGCTTGCGCATAAACATCCTGTTTCTCGGCGACGTGCTGGGCCGCTCCGGGCGTGACGCCGTCGCGGCGCAACTGCCCGGGCTGCGCGCCGAGTTCGCGCTCGATCTGGTGGTGGTGAACGCCGAGAACGCCAGCCACGGCTTCGGCCTCGCACCCGAGATGGCCGATGCGCTGTTCGCCGCCGGCGCCGACGTGCTGACGCTCGGCAACCACGCCTGGGATCGGCGCGAGATCATCCCCTATATCGAGACGGCGCCGCGGCTGATCCGCCCGCTCAACTTCCCGCCCGGCACGCCCGGCGCCGGCTTCGTGGTGGTCGAGGTGCGCGGCGGCCGGCGGGCGCTGGTGCTGAACGCGATGGGTCGGCTGTTCATGGACGCGATCGACTGCCCGTTCCGCGCCACCGCCGAGCTGCTCGGCCGGCACCGGCTCGGGGCGGGCGGCGCCGTGCAGGCGATCGTCATCGACTTCCACGCCGAGACGACGAGCGAGAAGGCCGCCTACGCGCATTCGTTCGACGGCCGGGTGTCGCTGGTCGTCGGCACGCACACCCACGTGCCGACGTCGGACCACCGGGTGCTGCCGGGCGGCACCGCCTTTCAATCGGACGCCGGCATGTGCGGCGACTACGACAGCGTGATCGGCATGCAGAAGGCCGGCTCGGCGGCGCGGTTCTGGCGCAAGATGCCGGGCGAGCGACTGGCGCCTGCGGATGGCGAGGCGACGCTGTGCGGCTTGCTGGTGCGCACCGACGACGCGACCGGGCTCGCCACCCACCTCTCGCCGCTGCGGCGCGGCGGCCGGCTGGAGCCCTCGGCCGCGTTCTGAAATTTTCGTGAGCGACCTCGACAATCTCAGGATGTCGACGCTGACCGGCAACACCCGTAGCCAAAGCCGGCGCGGCGAGGAGCCCGATGTAAAAAACGAGACTGTTGAGACCACGGCCGACGCCGCCGCGAGTGCAGTCAGGCGGACGAGCCTGTATTGCACTGCAGCATAAAGCATTCGAAGAAGTCATCCGGGCATCGGTGACGTTGAGGGCGCGGCATAGGTGGCGGCTTTCGGTTGGAAGTTCGGCGTCACGACACAGACGAATTGGCGCGGCTGACAGTTCTTGTGCCGAACGACATAATCAGTGCTGCAGCGTCACTATCGGCAGCTAGCGCTGTTCGGCGGCAATCGGCAGCCAATTCACCGCCGATCGGCAAGTTTTGGTTGCGTCGTTTGCCGTCCGCATCGGCGATGACACGAAACAGACATCATACGGGCATTGTTTAATTTCGCTGCAGCGCGGTAGAGTGCGGACGTCTGGTTAACCTTTGAAAGGATTTCTCGTGGCGAATGTCACAGTGGCCGGGGCGCA
>CAXTSD010000374.1:0-226 GCA_964246775.1 uncultured Acetobacteraceae bacterium
GGCATCGAGCAAGCCGAGAGCGCGACGCGCCTGCAGCGTGCCGGCGGCGAGTGCCGCGACCGCCTGCGCGCCACGCAACAGGCCACGCCCGGCGATCCCGGCGCCGCTGATCACAAGCCGCTCGCGCCCGTCAAACACCGCGCTGGCGCTGGACGCGGTGCGCTGATCGGTCATCAGCACCACGCGATGCCCGCGCGAGATGAGCACCTCGGCCAGCGCCTCGGCG
>CAXTSD010000374.1:236-2607 GCA_964246775.1 uncultured Acetobacteraceae bacterium
ATCGTGATCGCCGCCGGTGCCGCCGGCGGCGATCACGATCGGGCGCACGCGCGGGCCCCTCATGCGCCCGCCAGCTGCCGCTCGGAGGCGGTGCGCCGACGCGTGAGCGCCAGCAGCATGCCCATGCCGAGTGCGACCGACATCGCCGACGAGCCGCCATAGGAGATGAACGGCAGCGTCATGCCCTTGGTCGGGATCAGGTGCAGCGACGAGGCCATGTTGACGAAGGCCTGCAAGCCGAAGCCGGTGACCAGCCCGGAGGCGGCGAGGATGATGAACTCGTCGGTCTCGGCGAGCAGGCGCAGCAGGCCGCGCAGCACGATGAAGGCGAAGATGCCGAGGATCAGCGTGCAGACGATCAGCCCGAACTCCTCGCCGGCGACGGCGAACACGAAATCCGCGTGCGCGTCCGGCAGCAGGTCCTTGACCCGGCCTTCGCCAGGACCGCGGCCGAGCAGGCCGCCATTGCCGAACGCCTGCAGCGCGGTGTCGACCTGGTAGTGGTCGCCCTGCTCGGGGTGGAGGAAGCGGGTGACGCGGCTGCGCACATGCGGAAACAGCGTGTAGGCGGCAAGCCCGGCGCCGCCCATCGCCGCCGCGCCGATCCCGACCAGGGCGACGTTGAGACCGCCGACGAACAGCTGGGCGAAGAACACCGCGGTGACGACGGTCAGCATGCCGATATCCGGCTGCGACTTCAGCAGCATCAGGATCAGGCCGAACATGACAAAGGCGATGAGCGTGCCGGGAAAGCCGCGCGTCGCCCGGCCTTCGGTGATCAGCCAGGCGGTGACCACGGCGAAGCAGGGTTTTAAAAACTCGCTCGGCTGGATCGACATCCCCGGCAGGGCGATCCAGCGCCGCGCGCCCTTGATCTCGACGCCGTGCACCAGCGTGAGCGCGGTCAGCGCCATCGCGGCGAGGCAGCCGATCAGGGCGACGCGGCGCACGCCGCGCGGGCTGAGCAGCGACACGCCGACGACGATGGCGCCGGCCAGAGCGAGAAACACCACCTGCTTGCCGATGAACAGGTCGCGCGACTGGCCGATGCGCTCGGCGACCGCCGGGCTCGCCGCCAGCATCAGCACGTAGCCGAAGCCGATCAGCGTCGCGATCGCGCACAGCGTCCAGCGATCGACGCTCCACCACCAGCGGCCAAGCACGGAGGTATCGGCACGCGACAGCGCCATCAGGCGGCCTCCCCTCGAACGTCCGAGCCGGCGAGTGCGCCCACCAGTGCGGCGAAACGCTCGCCGCGCGCCTCGAAGCCGGAAAACTGGTCGAAGCTCGCCGCCGCGGGCGACAGCAGCACGGTCGGCACGCCCTCGCGTTTTGCTTCGGCAAAGCCCTGCGCGACCGCCTGCTCGAGCGTGCCGACGATCTCGTGCGGCACGCCGTGCGCGGCGAGTGTCGCGGCGAACGTCGCGGCGTCGCGACCGATCAGCAGCGCGCGGGCGACGCGGGGGAAGAACGGCGCCAGTAGCGCGATGCCGCCCGCCTTGCCGATGCCGCCGGCGATCCACACCAGCCGTTCGTAGCAGCCGAGCGCGCGCGCCGCGGCGTCGGCGTTGGTCGCCTTGCTGTCGTTGACGAAGTCCACGCCGTCGAGCGTTGCGACCAGCGCCTGACGGTGCGGCAGGCCGGGGAAGTCGTTGATCGCGTGTTGTATGTCGGCAAAGCCGAGGCCGAGATGCCCGGCGAGTGCTGCGGCGGCGGCGGCGTTCTGCGCGTTGTGCGCGCCGGGCAGCGCGCGGGCGCGGCTGATGTCGATCGGCGCGCCGCCGGAGGCGACGCGGGCCGCCGTGATCAGCGTCGGGGGCCGCGCCAGCCGGCCGGCGAGGGCGAGGCTTTCGGCGTCGTCGGCGCCGACCAAAGCGAGGTCGCCGGGACGCTGGCGATCGAAGATCGCGCTTTTGGCCGCGGCGTAGCCCGCCATGTCGCCATGCCTGTCGAGGTGGTCGGGGCTGAGGTTGAGCATGACCGCGGCATCGAAGCGCAGTGTGGCGAGTCGCTCCAGCATGTAGCTCGACATCTCGAGCACGTAGACGCCGGCGTCGCCGAGCAGCGGCAGGCCAAGCGCCGCCGGCCCGAGATTGCCGCCTGCGGCGACCGGTACGCCGGCGCGGTTCAGCATGTGGGCGAGCAGCGCCGTCGTCGTCGACTTGCCGTTGGTCCCGGTGACGCCGACGAATTTTGCCCGTGACCCGGCGCGACGCACCGCCTGATACAGCAACTCGGCATCGCTCAGGATCGGGACGCCGGCGGCCGCCGCTTCGGCGGCGAGCGGATGCGGCGCCGGCAGGTGGTGCCCGATGCCAGGCGACAGCACCAGCGCGTCGCAGCCGGCGACCTCCGGCCTGCGGGTGCGCCG
>CAXTSD010000375.1:0-2605 GCA_964246775.1 uncultured Acetobacteraceae bacterium
GCGCCGGGCCGGCCTGCGACCGCGACGGCGAGCGGCTACGGGTGAGCGGGACCCTGCGGATGGGCAAGATCGAACGCGACGTCGATCCGAACAACGGCGCGGTGAACTACCTCTACATCGTGTTCGACCAGCCGGTCTGCCTGATGTCGTTGAACGCGCCAGGCGGCAGCGAGGTGACGCGGGCGGCGTTCCTCGGCTTGTCGTCGGACACCACGGCGATCGCCGGCCGCCACCTGAGCCTGACCGGCGATCTGGAGGCCGGCGCCAGCGGCACGCGCGAGCAATATACCTTCCGGGCCGAGTGATCCCGCCTCCCGACCTGATAGCCGACCATCTCGGCCGCGTATCAGCCTACTTGAAGCACTTCTTGGTCTTGCCAAGGCTCACCAGCGTACGGCCGCGCGCCGTCGCCCGATCGGACTTGCGCTGCGCGATCGCGGCGCGCGCATGATCCATGTCGGTGACCGCGCTTGGCCCGCCGGCGGAGGTGGCTGAACCCTCGTTCGCCTTCTCGATGGTCGCCGTCTGCTGGTTCACGATCGCATTCTGCTGGCTCACCGCGTCGCTGATCTGGTCACAGGTGAGCGACGCGTCGCCGGGCGCGCTCGCATCGTCGGCACGTGCGACGGCGGCGCCGAGCAGCAGCGTGGCGGCGAGCAGGCCGGACAGCATCAGCGTTGTCGAAAGGCGCATCGTCTCGGTCCTTCACAGGTTGCGTGGGTCGGCGGCGGTCTATTGCTGCTTCGACAGCTTGTCCTGGGCGCCCTTGAACTCTGACGCATAGGCACCGAAGCCGGACCACAGCTCGGTCTGCATGGAACTGGCGCTGCGGCTGATCGTCGTCATCCTGGTCTTGGCATCGACGCTGACGGCGTTCATGTCGCCTGCCGCCTCCTTCTGCACGCAGGCGTTCCAGGCCTTCGCCTTGGTCTCGTACTGGTTCACCTCGTCGACGCTCTTGTTGTAGCTGGCGCGGCTGTTCAGATCGAGCGTCGGCTTGGCCGGCTGCTCGCCGCAGGCCTTTGGCGACCAGCCAGCCTCCTCCGCCGCCAGCGCCGGCAGCGCGACGAGTGAGAGGGCGAGCCCGAGCACGGCCGCGTCAAGTCGGGTCATCGAGGTATCTCCAGCACAGCGCATCTCCACTCAGGACCGGCGAGACGCTAGCGCCAACCGCGCCCTGGTTCCAGAGCGGCGGCTTCCAGAGCGGCGGGTTCCAGAGCGGCCGCGCCGCCCCTATCCTGCCGCCATGCCGACGCCCGCTCCACGCTTCGCCGTGCCGCCCGCGACCCAGATGCGGCTGCGCGACCTCGCCCGCATGCACATGATGTTCGGCGGCGACCTGCTGCGCAGCCAGCGGCCGGAGGAGGCGGAAGCCTATCTGCGCGCCGCACTCGCCATCGACCCCGACCTCACCACCGCACTCGGCCTGCTCGCCCGCGCCCTGCTCGACACGCTGCGCGCCGACGAGGCGATCCACGTGCTGCGCGTCGCCGTCGCCCGCGAGCCGGACAATCTCTACCACCGTGGCACGCTCGGCTCGGCGCTGCTGCTCGCCGGCCGCTACGCCGAGGGCTGGCCTGACTGGATCGCCACCCGCGCCCTGTCGCCGCCGATGGGCGAGGCATCGCGCGAATGGACCGGCCAACCCCTGCGCGGCCGCACCCTGCTCGTCGTCTGCTGCGACGGCTTCGGCGACGCCTTCCAGTTCTCCCGCTACCTGCCGAGCCTCGCCGCCAACGGCGCCAAGATCATCCTCGCCGCCCCCGCCGCCGCAATCCCGGTGCTGCGGCGCGTCGCCGGCGTCGCCGCCATCGTCGACCGCCTCAAACCGCGGCCGCCGCATGACCTGTGGACCGAGGACAAGCTGCTGCCGCTGCGCCTCGGCACCACGCTCGCCAACATCCCGCTCGCCTGCGGCCACCTCAACGCCGATCCGGCGCGGCAAGCGCATTGGGCCGCCCGCCTCGAGCAGTTGCAGCCGCGCGCCGGGCGCATGCGCGTCGGCCTGGTCTGGGGCGGCGATCCGCGCAACGACCAGGATGCCGCCCGCTCGATCCCGCAAGGCCAGGCCGCCGCCACGCTGGCGCCGCTGCTCGCCTTGCCGGGTCTCGCCTTCGCCGCATTGCAACACGGCCCGCGCGGCGCCGAGGCCGAGAGCCTCAAGCAACTGCGCCCCGACCTGCTCGACCTCGGCCCAGCGCTCGCCGATTTCGGCGAGACCGCCGCCATGCTCGCCAATCTCGACCTGCTGATCGGCGTCGAGACCGGCGCGACGCACCTCGCCTCGGCGATGGCGATGCCCTGCTGGCTGATGCTGTCGCGCCGCCCCGACTGGCGCTGGCTGCTCAGCGGCGAGCGCTCGCCCTGGTACGACACGGCGCGGCTGTGGCGCCAGCCGGCGCTCGGCGACTGGCGCAGCGTCGTCGCCTCAATGACGACGGCGTTGGCGGAGATGACGGGAGCTGGGTAAAGGTGAGGCAAGGCAAGGCAGGGCAAGGGGCTTTGCCCCTTGACCCCATTAAAGGCGGAGCCTTTAAAATCCTTATTTTCCATTTCACTGGGTAGGGAGCGCCGCTTACTTTTGTTTTTGGAAACTATATTTAAT
>CAXTSD010000376.1:0-2602 GCA_964246775.1 uncultured Acetobacteraceae bacterium
TCACGCCTTCCTCGCCTCGTTCAAGATCTGGAACGTCGCCACCGTCGGCGGCAATCTCTGCCTGGCCTTGCCGGCGGCGCCGATGGCGGCGCTGGCGGTGGCGCTCGACGGCGTGTGCGAGCTGTGGTCGGCCGCCGGCAGCCGTCGCCTCGCGGCGAGCGCGTTCATCGAGGCGCCGCAACGCAACGCCTTGGCGTCGGGCGAGGTGCTACGCGCGCTGCGCCTGCCCGCCGCGGCGCTCTGCGGCCGAACTGCGATGCGCCGGCGCTCGCTCACCCCGTTCGGCCGCTCGGCTTGCCTGTCGATCGGCCGGCGCGACGGCGACGCGTTCCACCTCACCATCACCGCCGCGACGCCGCGCCCGGTGCGGCTCGACTTTGCCGCGATGCCCGACGCAAAAACCCTGCTCGCCGCCATCGAGGCCGCGGTGCCGGCCTGGTATGACGACGTGCACGGCGCCCCGGACTGGCGCGCCCACGTGACCAGACTGGACGCCATCGCAATACTGGACGAGCTCGCATGCACCTGACCGTTGACGGATGCGAGCGGCAGGCGACGACCCGCCCCGGCCAGTGCCTGCGCACCCTGCTGCGCGAGCTCGGCTGCTTCGGCGTCAAGCGCGGCTGCGATGCCGGCGATTGCGGCGCCTGCACCGTGCTGCTCGACGGCGCGCCGGTGCAGTCCTGCCTGATCCCGGCGTTTCGCGCCGAGGCCGCCGCGATCACCACCATCGCCGGCCTCGCGGCACCCGACGGCGCGCCGCACCCGATGCAGCGTGCGTTCCGCGACGCGCGGGCGTTCCAGTGCGGCTTCTGCACCCCCGGCATGATCCTTACCGCCGCCTGCCTCGACCAGAGCCAGCGCGCCGAGCCGGCAGAGGCGATGAAGGGCAATCTGTGCCGCTGCACCGGCTATCGCGGCATCGCCGAGGCGATCGCCGGCGCTCCTGCGTCGGCCGACGGCCTCGCCGCGCCGGCCGCCGAGGCGGTGCTGCGCGGCGAGGCGCGCTACACGCTCGACATCGCCATCCCGAACCTTGCGCACGTAAAACTGCTGCGCTCGCCGCACCCGCATGCCCGCATCCTGTCGATCGATGCCGCCGCCGCCAGGCGACTGCCCGGCGTGCTGTGCGTGCTGACCCACGAGGATGCGCCGCGCACGCTGTATTCCACCGCCCGCCACGAGGACCCGCTGTCTGATCCGGACGACATGCGCCTGCTCGACGACACCGTGCGCTTCGTCGGTCAGCGCGTCGCCGCAGTCGTCGCCGAGACCGAGGCGCTGGCCGAGCGCGCCTGCACCCTGATCGAGGTCGACTACGAGATACTGCCGGCGATCCTCGACCCGGCCGAGGCGAGCCGCCCAGGCGCGCCGGTGCTGCACCCCGAAGCGAGGCGCATCCACGATCCTGCGCGCAACGTCGTCGCGGCACTCGACGGCGGCAGCGGCGACCTCGACGCCGGCCTCGCGGCGGCCGACGTGGTGATCGACGAGAGCTACGCCGTGCAGCGGGTGCAGCACGTGCCGATGGAGACGCATTGCGCTGTTGCCTGGACCGAGCCGGACGGCACCCTCGTCGTGCGCACCAGCACCCAGGTGCCGTTCCTGGTGCGCAACATGCTCGCCGAGCTGTTTGGCCGCGAGCCCGCGAGCGTGCGCGTGCTGTGCGAGCGCGTCGGCGGCGGCTTCGGCGGCAAGCAGGAGCTGCTGGTCGAGGACATCGTCGCACTCGCCGCATTGCGCACCGGCCGCCCGGTGCAGCTCGAGTTCAGCCGCGCCGAGCAGTTCGCCGCCACCACCTCGCGCCACGCCATGCGCCTCGGCGTGCGCCTCGGCGCGACGCGCGACGGCCGGCTCACCGCCCTCGGTCTCGACGTGCTGTCAGACACCGGCGCCTACGGCAATCACGGCCCAGGCGTGCTGTATCACGGCTGCGGCGAGAGCGTGGCGCTGTACCGCTGCGCCAACAAGCGCGTCACCGGCCGCGCGGTCTACACCAACACGCCGCCGGCCGGCGCGTTTCGCGGCTACGGCATCAGCCAGACCGGGTTTGCGATCGAGACCGCGATGGACGAGCTGGCGACAGAACTCGGCATTGACCCGCTGAAGCTGCGCGAGATCAACATGGTTCGGCCGGGCGACACGCTGGTCTCCTGGCACCCCCAGCCCGACGACCTGCAGATGGCGAGCTACGGGCTCGACCAGTGCATCGCGCTCGCGCGCGACGCCATCGCCTCCGGGCGCGGGCTCGCGCCGCCGGACGGCCCCGGCTGGTGCGAGGGGCGCGGCTTCGCGATGTGCATGATCGAGACCGTGCCCTCCGGCGGCCACCGCTCCGTCTCCCGGCTGGCTCGCTGCGATGACGGCAGCTACGAGCTGCTGGTCGGCACCGCCGAGTTCGGTAACGGCTCGACCACCGTGCACCTGCAGCTCGCCGCCGAGGCGCTGGGCGTCGCGCCTGCGCGCATCCGCCTCGTGCAGTCCGACACCAGGCGCACCGGCTACGATACCGGCGCCTATGGCAGCCCCGGCACCGTCGTCGCCGGGCGCGCGCCGCTGCGCGCCGCCGTCGCCCGGCGTTACCGCGACCACTATGGCGTCG
>CAXTSD010000377.1:0-2596 GCA_964246775.1 uncultured Acetobacteraceae bacterium
GCCGAGCTGACGCCGGTTGCGGCCGCCGAGCGGATCGCCCAAGGCTTGGATAACCTGGGCTTGCGCACCTTGCTCGCGAGCCGCGCCAGGCCGGACGCCAAGACCGTTCGCGAGGCGGCCAAGTCCGCATCTGGCGCGCAGGCGTGAGGTGGCTCGCTTTCGCGGCGTTCGCCGGCCTGGCCGCAGCACCCGCCGCGGCGTGGGGCGGGGTACAGGGCGACGGCTGGGTGTCGGCGATCCCGGACCAGCCGCCGCCGCTCGGCAGCGCGGTGATCATCGGCCACGAGACCGGCATGCCGCTCTACGCCTGCCGCGGCTCGATCGAGGGCGGCATCCATGTCGGCCGCTACCGGCACGACTTCGCCGGCTGCCACATCGGCTATAACGGCCGCGAGGCCGACGTCGCGCCGTTCCAGCTGCTCACCACCTCGTGGCTCGCCGCCGCCAAGGGCCAGGTGCCGGACGATGCGCTGCCGGTCGGCGGCCAGCTCGCGACCGACAGCCTGTCGGCGTTCGCGGTGAGCCCGCTCTACTCCTGCGTCGCCGCCTACCAGGGCGGCCTGCATCCCGGCCAGCTCGAGGCCGGCGGCAATTGCGAGTTCGGCTTTGGTGGCCACGAGATGGTGCAGACCAGCTACCTGGTGCTGCGGGCGGCGTCGTGGATGAGCTGGGCGATCGGCACCGCGCGCGACCTGCCGGACACCGCGATCATCGGCGGCAATGAGGGCGGCGAGCCGTTCTACATCTGCCGCGCCGCCGATGCGACCGGCCTGCATCCCGGCAAGATCAAGGCGAGCTCGCTCGGCTGCTCGATCGCCTCGGCCGGACGCGAGGTGGTGGCCGAGCACTTCCAGATACTGGTGCCGCGCTGGGTGGCACAGAGCGGCGGCTTGGTGCCGGTCGGCGGCATACCGAGCGGGCGCGACAACGGCTCGCTGCTGTTCGTCTGCCGGGCGCAAAGCCGCAACACCGTGCAGGTCGGCAAGGTCGACGCGAGCCTCGGCGGCTGCCACGTCGGCATGCAGGGCCGCGAGACGGTGTTCCAGGACTACGAGGTGCTGGCGCAGTGAACGGCGGCTTAAAGGGAAGCGATAAGCAAGGCCAGAGGCTTTGCCTCTGGACTCCATTAAAGGCGGAGCCTTTAAAATCCATTAAGATGCCGGTCTGGGCCGGCTCGGCCCAGCGGGTCCAGGGCAGAGCCCTGGCCTTACTTCCACCATGAGACGCCTGCCCCAGCCCAGCGCGGCGCATCTCGCCCTGTATGTCGCGGTCGCCGCGTTCTGCGTAGTCTCGTTCGGTTCGTTCGCGGCGAGTCGCGGCCTGCCAGGGCTTGCCGTGATGCCGCTCGCCGCCGTGCTGATCGCGGCCGGCGGCTACGTGCTGCTGCTCGCGGCGGCCGGCAGCCGGCCGGCGGGGCTGTGCTTCCTGCTGGTGCTGGTGTTCGTGAACGACGCGCTGTTTCGCACCCGCGACGTCGGCGATGTCGGGCTTGACTGGCAGAACGCGCTCAAGATGGCGCTGTGGGGCGGCGCCGCGGCGATCGGCGCCTGCCAGTCCGGGCAGGCGGCGCTGCTGCGCCATCCGCTGGTGCTGACCTGCCTCGCCTATGTCGGGGTGGCGCTGCTGTCCACCTTGTGGTCGGTGACCCCGACCTATAGCGGCGCGACCGCGTTCGGCATGCTGGCGCTGCTGCTGTTCGGGCTCGGCGCCGTGCGGCTGTTCACCGAGCGGCAGATACTGGTCAGCGCCGCGCTCTCGCTCACCTTGTTCGTCGCGGTCGGCTGGGTGGTCTACGTCGCGGTTCCCGATCTCGGGCAGTCGCCGTTCATCAAGCCGGACGGCAGCATCGTGATGCGCATGTGCGGCATCGCCGGGCAGGCCAACGCGCTCGGCCACGTGCTGGTGGTGTTTCTCGGCGTGCTGTTCCTGCTGTGGTATCGCCACCACGCGCGGCTGCTTGTCGTGCTGCCGCCGGCGGTGTTCGGCGTCGTCACCCTGCTCGCCGCGGACAGCCGCTCGAGCCTGCTCGGCTTCGTCGTCGCCGCCGCCGCGGTGATGGCGCGGCGCACGCTGTGGCTGTGGGCGAGCACGATGCTGGCGAGCCTGTGCGCGGCGCTGGTGCTGCTCGCGGTGCCGCTGCGGCTGCTCACCGGGCTGTCCTCGTCGTTCAGCCGCTCGGGTGATCCGACGGAGCTGTTCACGCTCACCGGGCGCACCGACATCTGGGTGTTCTCGTGGGACAAGATCGTGCTGAGCCCGTGGCTCGGCTACGGCTACAACTCGAGCAAGGTGATCCTGCCGCAGTTCCTCGGCCTCGGCATACTGATCGACGAGGCGCACAACATGCTGCTGCAGAGCCTGCTGTCGGATGGCGTGCTCGGCACCGCGCCGCTCGTCCTGCTGTGCCTGCTGCTGCTGTTCGAGTATCTGCGCCGGCCGGATCCGGTGCGCGACTTCTTCTTTTTCGTGACCCTGGTCGGCGGCATCACCGAGGCGGGCGCGTTCGGCGCGACGCCGGCGTTGCTGACGCTGTTCCTGTTCATCGGCATCGCCCGCCGCGGCGCCCCCCCGCCCGCGCCCCCCTCCGCCCCCCCAC
>CAXTSD010000378.1:0-2586 GCA_964246775.1 uncultured Acetobacteraceae bacterium
CCGCCGGCGTGTCCACGGCGGCACTCGAAAAGGCGGTCGCCGACATCCGCAAGGGGCGGCGCGTCGACAGCGCCAATGCCGAGCAGGGCTTTGACGCGCTCAACAGATACGCCCGCGACGTGACCGAGGTCGCGCGGGCGGGAAAGCTCGACCCGGTGATCGGCCGCGACGAGGAGATCCGTCGGGCGATCCAGGTGCTGGCGCGGCGGACCAAGAACAACCCGGTGCTGATCGGCGAGCCCGGCGTCGGCAAGACGGCGATCGTCGAGGGCCTCGCCTTGCGCATCGTCAACGGCGACGTGCCGGAGGCGCTCAAGCACAAGCGCGTGCTGGCGCTCGACCTCGGCGCGCTGGTCGCCGGGGCGAAATATCGCGGCGAGTTCGAGGAGCGCCTGAAGGCGGTGCTGAAGGAGATCGAGGCGGCCGAGGGCCAGATCATCCTGTTCATCGACGAGATGCACACCCTGGTCGGCGCCGGGCGCGCCGACGGCGCGATGGACGCCTCCAACCTGATCAAGCCGGAGCTCGCGCGCGGAGCGCTGCATTGCATTGGCGCGACCACGCTCAACGAATACCGGCTGCACGTGGAGAAGGATGCGGCGCTGGCGCGACGGTTCCAGCCGGTGTTCGTCGGCGAGCCGACGGTTGCCGACACGGTCTCGATCCTGCGCGGCATCAAGGAGAAATACGAGCTGCACCACGGGGTGCGGATCACCGACGGCGCGCTGGTGGCGGCGGCGAGCCTGTCCAACCGCTACATCACCGACCGCTTCCTGCCAGACAAGGCGATCGACCTGATCGACGAGGCGTCGAGCC
The DNA here is from genome assembly GCA_964246775.1 of uncultured Acetobacteraceae bacterium. Classification (GTDB taxonomy): domain Bacteria; phylum Pseudomonadota; class Alphaproteobacteria; order Acetobacterales; family Acetobacteraceae; genus CAXMMR01. The sequence goes on from CAXTSD010000378.1 coordinate 817, forward strand.
GCTTGCGCATGCAGGTGGACAGCAAGCCCGAGGCGCTCGACGAGCTCGACCGGCGGCTGATGCAGCTCAGGATCGAGCGCGAGGCGCTGCGTCGCGAGGACGACGCCGGCTCGCGCGAGCGGCTCGAGACGCTCGAGCACGAGCTGGCCGACGTCGAGGACCGCAGCAACGCGATGACGGCGGCCTGGCGCGCCGAGACCGAGCAGGTCGCCGAGAGCCAGAAGCTGAAGGAAAAGCTCGATCAGGCGCGCAGCGAGGTCGAGGTGGCGCAGCGCCGCGGCGACCTCGCGCGCGCCTCCGAGCTGCTCTACGGCGTGCTGCCGCAGCTCGAGCGGCAGATCGCCGGGGCGGAGGCCGGCGGCCGGCTGGTCAACGAGGCGGTGACCGAGGCGCAGATCGCCGGCGTCGTCTCGCGCTGGACCGGGGTGCCGGTCGAGCGGATGCTGGAAGGCGAGCGCAGCAAGCTGCGGCGGATGGAGGAGGCGCTGCGCCGGCGGGTGATCGGCCAGGAGGACGCGCTGCGCGCGGTCGCCGACGCGGTGCGCCGGGCGCGCGCCGGCCTGCAGGATCCGAACCGGCCGATCGGCTCGTTCCTGTTCCTCGGCCCGACCGGTGTCGGCAAGACCGAGCTGACCAAGGCGCTGGCCGAGTTCCTGTTCGACGACGATCGGGCGATGGTGCGCATCGACATGAGCGAGTTCATGGAGAAGCACGCTGTGTCGCGCCTGATCGGCGCCCCGCCCGGCTATGTCGGCTACGAGGAGGGCGGCAAGCTCACCGAGGCGGTGCGACGGCGCCCGTACCAGGTGATACTGTTCGACGAGGTGGAGAAGGCGCACGAGGACGTCTTCAACGTGTTGCTGCAGGTGCTCGACGACGGGCGGCTGACCGACGGGCAGGGGCGGACGGTGGACTTCCGCAATACCATCATCGTGCTGACCAGCAATCTCGGCAGCGACGTGCTGGCCGCCCTGCCGGAGGGCGAGCGGACGGAGCTGGCGCAGGCGCAAGTGATGCGCATCGTGCGCGAGCATTTCCGGCCGGAGTTCCTGAACCGGCTCGACGAGATCATCCTGTTCCGCCGCCTGCAGCGCGGCGACATGGGCCAAGTGGTCGATATTCAGCTCGGTCGGCTGCGGGCGCTGCTGGCGGAGCGCAAGATCACGCTCGAGCTCGACCCGCTGGCGCGCGACTGGCTCGCCAATGAGGGCTACGACCCGGTGTATGGGGCGCGGCCGCTGAAGCGGGTGATCCAGCGCAGCCTGCAGAACGCGCTGGCCGGACAACTGCTCGAGGGCACGATCCACGACGGGCAGACGGTGCGCGTCTCGGCCGACCGGGACGGGCTGGCGATCAACGGCAGGCTGGCGGAAGCGGCCTGACGTTCGGGCGGCCGGGTGCGCGAGGCGCCCGGCCCGCTCATCGTGGTATGCGCAGCTCGCATGTCTGCGTCTAGCCGCCCGCGCGCTCGGCATGGCCGCGCGACAGTCGCCGCCGTTTGAGGGCAAGTCCTTGCTGGACAATGGTTTTGTCGTCACGCGGCGGGTTGCGCGCCGGCTCTGTCATCGCGTTGACATCGACCGGGTCGGAGCCTAGATACCGGCTTACCGATGCGGCATTGCGAAAGTGGCTTGTCCGGCATCGGTGATCGCTTTATGGTCCTGTCCCTCGCGGCAGGGGTTGTGTGGCGATCTGCTTCGGCGGTGCTGGAGCCCTTGTTCTTTGATTAGTTAATCGGAATGGAAGGGATATGTTGGCGGCGTCCTTTGG
>CAXTSD010000379.1:0-2585 GCA_964246775.1 uncultured Acetobacteraceae bacterium
CGCCTGGCGGACAGGCGGCGTCGGGCGGCAGGCTGCCGGCGAGGGCGGGGGCGGCGAGCCAGGCGACCAGCAGGGCGGCGCCGGCAAAACCGGGTCGGACAGGCTGCGAACGGGCACGCATCGTCACCGCGTCGAGACAACCGCAAGCCGTCGCGGCGCGCAAGCCTTCAGAACAGCGCGACGAGGCTGACGCCGGCGATCATCAGCGCGGCGCCGAGCAGGCGCGGCAGCGTCGCCGCGTGCGGCGTGAAGCCGAGCCAGCCGTAATTGTCGATCAGCACGGAGGCGGTCAGCGCCGCGGTCACCGACAGGCCGATGAACGGTCCGGCGCCGATCTTCTGCGCCGCCACCGGCTGGCTCAGCAGGAACACCGAGCCGGCGATGCCGCCGAACCAGGCCCACCACGGCACTTGCGCCGCCTTGCCGCCAAAGCCGAACTGGCCGAGCAGCAGGGCGCCGCTCACGGTGACGACGCCGGTGGCGGCGGCGCTGACGATGCCGACGGTGAATGGCCGCTCGATCACCTTGTTCATCGCGCTGACGCAACCCGCCTGGATCGGGTTCATCAGCCCGGCCAGCACGGCGAGCCCGTAGAGCAGGTAGTGCATGATTGATCGGCCTCCGCTGCGCGACCCTGATTTGGTGGGCCGATTCACCTGACGCTCGGGTAGTGAGCGTCAGGATCGGACCACTAGAGCGCTTTCAGGCTGACCGTATCCGGTCAGCGCGCTCTAGCGTTTTGTTTTGCGAGCAGTTTTATCGCCCGGAGTGATTCCACTCCGGGCGATACTGCTCTAGCGAGCGATGATCAGCAGCGTCGAGGTCGCCGAGGCGTAGAGCTTGCCCGCGTCGTCGGTCAGGCGCGCCTCGGCGAAGGCGGCACGCCGGCCGAAGCTGAGCAGCGTGCCGACGGCGCGCACCACGCCGGTCTCGGCGGTGAGCGCCTTGTGGTAGGCGACCTTGAGCTCGAGGGTGGTAAAGCCCTGGTCCGCCCGCAGGCGCGAGTGCACGGCGCAGCCGCAGGCGGAATCGAGCAGCGCCGCCGCGTAGCCGCCATGCACGGTGCCGAGCGGGTTGTAGACGTGCCGGCCGGGCGTGCCCTCGAACACCGCCCGGCCGTCGTCGATCTCCACCAGGTGAAAGTCGAGCGTGGCGCCGATCCCTGGCCGCTCGCCGCCCGCCACCAGGGCACGCAACTGCTCGAGGCCGGACGGGCCGGTCGGGTCAGCTTGCGCCGTCACGCCGCGTGCGCCTCGCGCTGTCGCTCGGCGACCAGCGCGCGGGTCATCGGCAGCAACTCGCGCCCGTACGCCACCGCGTCCTCCAGCGGATCGAAGCCGCGTATCAAAAAGGTGGTGACGCCGAGCGCGTGATACTCGGCCAGCGCTTCGGCGACCTGCATCGGCGTGCCGACCAGGGCGGTGGTGTTGCCGCGGGCGCCGGTCGCCCTGGCGATCGCGGTGTAGAGCCGGCCCTCCGGCCGGTCGCCTTGCGCCGCCGCGTCCAGCAGGCGCTGCGAGCCGGTGCTTGACGCCGCACCCATCGCCGGGCCGAGGGCCGCCTCGCCACGCACCGCAAGGGTGCGGGCCAGGATCGCCTCGGCGCGCGCCCAGGCCTGCGCCTCGGTCGGCGCCAGGATCGGCCGGAACGACAGCGAGAACCGCATCTGCCGCCCGTGCCGCGCCGCCTCGGCGCGCACCCGGCCGATGATCTCGGCCGCCTGCGCCTTCGTCTCGCCCCACAGCGCATAGACGTCGGCGTGCCTGCCGGCGACGCGCAACGCCGCCTCCGACGCGCCGCCGAAATAGATCGGGATAGGATGCGCCGGGCGCGGCTCCGGCGCGCCGCCGCGAAACCGGTAGTAGGCGCCGTCATGATCGACCGGCGCCGCGGCGGACCACAGGCGCTTCAGTATGCCGACATACTCCTCGGTGCGGGCGTAGCGCTCGTCCTTGCCGAGAAAATCGCCGTCGCGCGCCTGGTCGGCGTCGTCGCCGCCGGAAATCACGTGGATCGCCGCCCGACCGCCGGTCAGCTGGTCGAGCGTCGCGAACGCGCGCGCCGCGTTGGTCGGCGCGACGAAGCCTGGCCGGTGCGCGACCAGAAAACCAACCCGGCTGGTATGCGCCCCGGCATCGGCGGCGATCTGCAACCCGTCCGGCCCGTTGCTGTACCAGCCGATCAGTATCTTGTCGAAACCGCCCTCGTCATGCGCCCTGGCACTGGCGCGCAGGTAGCCGAGATCGATCGCCGGGCCCTGCGGCGGATGGATCTCCGATTGCTGGCGCGGCTGGATCATGCCGATGAATTCAATGCTCAACGCTATGCTCCTTCGCGACGGACTTCGGTGACTAGGAAAGCAAGGAAGGCCAGAGGCTTTGCCTCTGGAACTCCATTAAAGGCGGAGCCTTTAAAATCCAGTTTTTTACGCGTCCATGGGCGAACGCCGTCGGTTGGTCAGGAGATAGAAGGCTTCGCCAAGCAACACTTGAAAAATGCGGGTCTGGGGGCGCCCGCCCCCAGCGGGTCAAGGGCAGAGAGGCTGTGAGTTTTTGTCCAGCTATTTGGCTCTGCGACCGAACCTG